>JBHEMB010000313.1:0-14147 GCA_046262855.1 Mycobacteriales bacterium
ACCAAGGTCCGGCGGGGTGGTCGGAGGGCCGCGGTGGACAGCGTTTCCTCCCAAGCGGCGCTCAGCCGCGGTACTGCCTCGACGAGCTGGTCGGCCGGCAGCGTGAAGGGCAGCCGGACGTAGCGCTCGAGCCCGCCTTCCGGCGCGAAGGACGGCCCGCTCGCCAGCAGCACGTCGTGCCGTTCCGCGACAGCGGTCAAGGTCGAGGACACCGGCTCGGGCAGCTCGACCCACAGGCACAAGCCCCCCGCGGGCACCCGTACCTGCCATGACGGCAACGACTGCCGCAGCGCGTCGACGAGACCATCGCGGGAAGCCCGCAGCGCCGCCCGGCGCTCGGCCAGCACCGCGTCCGCCCGGGAAAGCAGCTGCAGCAGCACGAGCTGCTCCAGCACCGGCGCTCCCAGGTCGAGCGAGAGCCGGGACCCGACCACGGCGGCCTGCCGCGGCTCGGGCACCCGCAGCCACCCGACCCGAAGCCCGCCCCAGAATCCCTTGCTGGCGCTGCCGACCGTGATGGTGTCGGGTGCGAAGGACGCGAAGGGCGGCGGCACCTCGACGTCGTCGAGCGACAGGTCGACGAGCGACTCGTCCACCAGAGCAGTGACGCGGTTCGTCCGCAGGCCCGCGGCCACGGCGGCCCGGCCCGGCGCGGACAGCAGCGTGCCGGTCGGGTTGTGGAAGTCAGGGATGAGGTAGGCCGCCCGCGGCCCCACCTGCTTCAGCGCGGCCGTGACCGACTCGACGTCCCATCCCGTCGGGTCGAGGTCGACACCCGCGAGCCGCGCGCCCGCGCGCTGCAGCGTCGCGATCGCGTTCGGGTAGGTCGGCGACTCCACCAGGACCCGGTCGCCCGTCGACACCACCGCCCGCGCGGCCACTGCGACGCCGGCCAGCGCACCCGCCGTGACGACGATCTGGCCGGGCGAGGTCGGCAGACCGCGCGTGCTGAACCGCTGCGCGACCGCCTCCTGCAGCGCGGGCAGCCCGGTGGGGTAGTACCCCGTCCCAGGAAGGTACGACGGCAGCTCCGCGACCGCGGCCTCGTACGCCTGCTGGATGCCGGCCGGGGGCAGCGGTGCGGCGCAGGTGAGGTCCAGGGCGTCGTCCGAGCCGTCCACCGGCGCGAGCAGGTGGTCCCCGCGGTGCCCGCGGGCGGCCGGCAACACGGCGACGGTGCCCGACCCCTGCCGGGCGGTCGCGTAGGACAGCTCCACCAGCAGCGAGTAAGCGCGGGCCACCGTCGTCCGGCTCACCCCGAGCGCTGCGGTGAGGTCGCGCTCGCTGGGCAGCCGGGTCCCGACCGGCACCCTGCCGTCCGCGATGAGCCGACGGAAGCCGTCCGCGATCCCGCGGTAGGCGGGGGAGGTGTCGAAAGCGCCGAGCAGAGTGGCTGCTCGTACGGCGGAAAGCTGTCGTTCCATGCAGTCCACTGTCGCATGATTGGACCTGGAAAACCAGGCCAGTAGCGACCACCATGGACGGCATGCAGAGCACGTCCCGTCTCGCCGACCTCGGACCAGCCGCCCAGCTACGAGCCGGCCGGCTACCCCGCCGCCTCACGCAGCTGTTTGCCGGGCTGCTCCTCTACGGCGTCTCGATGGGGCTGATGATCCGCGGCGGTCTCGGCCTCGATCCCTGGGACGTCTTCCACTTCGGCGTCACCCGCCACCTCCCGCTCTCGTTCGGCGCCGTCGTGACCCTCGTCGGGTTCGTCGTGCTGCTGGCCTGGATCCCGCTGCGTCAGTCGCCCGGCTTCGGAACGGTCGCCAACGTGCTCGTCATCGGCGTCGCGACCGACGCCACCCTGGCCGTCGTGCCGCACCCCTCGTCGCTCGCGCTCCGGCTGGCGTTCACCCTGGTTGGGGGCGTCCTGCTCAACGGCCTCGCCGGCGCCATGTACATCGGGGCTCAGCTCGGCCCCGGACCGCGGGACGGTCTCATGACCGGCATCTCCCGCCGTACCGGCTTGTCGATCCGGCTGGTGCGGACGGTGCAGGAGGTGACGGTCGTCGTGGTCGGCTTCGGTCTCGGTGGCAGCGTCGGGCTCGGCACCGTCGCGTACGCGCTCGGCATCGGCCCGCTGGTCCATCAGCTGCTCCCCAGGCTCGTGGTCCCGGTTGATCCGCCGGGGAGGACTGTCCCGAACTGCTGTGACCTGCCTCACTTACCCGCGGTAACACCCTGTCTGTAGGCTGGACTCTCCTTCCCAGGGACGAGAACACGTTCCAGTTTCCACAACAGGAGTGCCGGTGCCGGACCCCCGTGTCGCTGCCGATGGCGGGCGTCCCCTCCGGATCGCGCTGCTCAGCTACCGCAGCAAGCCGCACTGCGGCGGGCAGGGCGTCTACGTCCGCCACCTGTCGCGCGAGCTGGCGAACCTTGGCCACGAGGTCGAGGTGCTGAGCGGCCCGCCGTACCCGATGCTGGACGAGGGGGTGGCGCTCACCCACCTGCCGAGCCTCGACCTCTACCGCGACCCCGACCCGTTCCGGGTGCCGTGGCCGAGCGAGTTCCGCTCCTGGGTCGACGCGCTCGAGTTCGGGATCATGTGCACGGCCGGGTTCCCGGAGCCGCTGACCTTCAGCCTGCGGGCCTACCAGGAGCTCAAGACCCGTGACGTCCTGCCTCACGTGATCCACGACAACCAGACGCTGGGCTACGGGATGCTGCTGATGCAGCGCGACGGCATGCCGATCATCGCCAACGTCCACCACCCGATCACGGTGGACAGACGGCTGGACCTGGCGGCGTCGCCGTGGCGCAAGAAGCCGTCGAAGCTGCGCTGGTACGGCTTCCTGAAGATGCAGAAGCGCGTCATCCAGAAGATGCCGTCGCTGGTCACCGTCAGCGAGAACAGCTTCGTCGACATCGTCCGCGACTTCGAGGTCGACGCCGCCAAGATGCGGGTCATCCCCGTCGGCGTCGAGCACGAGGTGTTCGTCCCGCCGAGCCTGCCGCGGGTCCCGGGCCGGATCGTGGCGACGGCGTCGGCGGACCATCCGCTCAAGGGCATCGTGCCGCTGCTCGAGGCGGCCGCGAAGCTGCGCACCGAGCGCGACATCGAGGTCGTCATCGTCGGCAAGGCACAGGAGGGTGGTGCCGCGGCGAAGACGATCGAGCGGCTCGGCCTCGAGGGCACCGTGCGGTTCATGACGGGGCTGCCCGAGAAGGAGCTCGTCGAGGTCTTCGGCTCCGCCAACGTCGGCGTCGTGCCCTCGCTCTACGAGGGCTTCAGCCTGCCGGCGATCGAGCTGATGAGCTGCGCCACGCCGCTCGTCGCGACCACCGCCGGCGCGCTCCCCGAGGTCGTCGGCGACGCCGCGCTGACCGTGCCGCCCGGCGACACCGAGGCGCTCGCCGCTGCCCTGAAGCGGGTCATCGACGATCCCGAGTACGCCGCCGAGCTGGGCCAGAAGGGCCGTGACCGCGTCATGAAGCGCTACACCTGGCCGTCGGTCGCGCGCCAGACCGCCCAGTGGTACCGCGACTACCTCGGCGAGACCGTCCCCAACCCCGCCGACCGCCTCCCCGAGTTCAACCACATGGAGGATTGAGTTGCTGACCGTCGACTTCGATCAGTTCCCCGTGGGGCCAGGCGATCGCGTGCTCGACATGGGCTGCGGAGGCGGCCGGCACGCCTTCTCGCTCTACAAGCGCGGCGCCGACGTCGTGGCCTTCGACATGAGCTTCGAGGACCTCGTCGAGGTGAAGAGCATGTTCGCGGCGATCCACCTCGCCGCCGAGGCACCGTCGGGCGCGAGCGCGACGGTCGTCAGGGGCACGGCGTACCAGCTGCCCTTCGAGGATGGCTCCTTCGACCGGATCATCGCCGCGGAGATCATGGAGCACCTGCCTGAGGACGAGCGGGCGATGTCCGAGCTCTACCGGGTCCTGAAGCCGGGCGGGCTGATCGCTGTGACCGTGCCGCGGTGGCTGCCGGAGAAGGTCTGTTGGGCGCTGTCCGACGACTACCACAACGAGCCCGGCGGGCACGTCCGGATCTACAAGGGATCCGAGCTGCGCAGCAAGCTCGAGAAGCAGGGCCTCGTCCACCAGGGCGAGCACCACGCGCACGGGCTGCACGCGCCGTACTGGTGGCTGAAGTGCGCCGTCGGCGTGAAGAACGACCGCCACCCACTGGTGCGCGCCTATCACCAGCTGCTCGTCTGGGACATGGTGAAACGGCCGCTCGCGACCCGGCTTGCGGAACGGGTGCTGCAGCCGCTGGTGGGCAAGTCGTTCATCGTCTACCTGCGCAAGCCGTCGACGGAGCCCGCCCGTGCGGCGGCCTGAGCTGCGCGGGCTGCCGGGGGTCCTGACCCGCGAGCAGCTCCAGCAGACGGTCGACGCCATCGCCGCAGCCCAGCAGCCGTGCGGCTCGCTGCCCTGGCCCGACGGGCACACCGACGCCTGGGACCACGTCGAGTGCGCGATGGTGCTCACCCTCGGTGGCCGCCTGGACGACGCCCGGCGTGCCTACGCCTGGTTGCGCAGGACCCAGGCCGTCGACGGCTCGTGGGCCACCTCCTACGACCAGCTCGACGTCCTGGACCCGATGGTCGACGTCAACCAGTGCGCCTACGTCGCCGTCGGCATCTGGCAGTGGCTGCAGGTCACGGGCGACCGTGCGCTGCCCGAGCAGATGTGGCCGCACATCCGGCGCGCCCTCGACCTGGTCTGTGACATGCAGGCCCCGACCGGCGAGATCTACTGGGCCAAGGACGGACCCGTGCCCCGCCGCGAGGCGCTGCTCACCGGCTCTTCTTCGCTGTACCAGTCGCTCCGCTGCGGGATCGCGCTCGCGGAGCTCTTCTGCGAGCCGCAGCCGGAGTGGGAGCTCGCTGCCGGGCTGCTGCAGCACGCGGTCGCGCACCACCCCGACCTGTTCATGGACAAGAGCCGGTTCTCGATGGACTGGTACTACCCGGTGCTCGGCGGCGCTGTGCGCGGACGGCTCGCGCGGCAGCTCTTCGACGACCAGTGGGACGTCTTCGTCGTCCCCGGGCTAGGCATCCGCTGCGTGTCCGACGAGCCGTGGGTCACCGGGGCGGAGACGGCCGAGCTGGCCCTGGCCCTGCTGGTGTCCGGCGAGCCGGACCGGGCGCGCCAGCTCCTGAAGGACGTGCAGCACCTCCGGCACGACGACGGGTCCTACTGGACCGGCTACGTCTACGACAAGAAGGTGCGCTGGCCGGCCGAGCGCTCGTCGTGGACGGCCGCGGCGATGGTGCTGTGCGCCGACGCGCTCGCGGGTGGGTCGACGCTCGCCCTCTTCGACGGCGCGGACCTGCCGACAGGCGTGCTGCTGTCGGCGGACACCTGCCTCGAGGACGGCGCCCCCTGCGGAGACCTCGCCCGCCGCACCTGACCGCACGTCAGAAGGCGGGTTCAGGACACCGCTTTCTCGGTACGACGAAGCACCCGCAGCGAGCCGGTCACCGAGACCTCCTCGAAGGCGCCGCTGTCGACGGCGCGGCGGACGACGTTCCAGGGCGGCCGTCCGCCCTGCGCCGGGTCCTCGAAGACGTCGTGCACCGCGGTCAGCCCGCCGGCGACGACGTACGGGGCGAACGCGGCGTAGTCGTGCTGGGCCACGTCCTCCGTGTGGTTGCCGTCGAGGAAGAGGAACGTGAGCGGCGAGGCCCACCACCGCGCCACCTGCTGGGAGCTGCCCACGACCGCGGTCACCACGTCGTCGACGCCGGCGTCCCACAGCGTCCGGCGCAGCGACGGCAGCGTCTCGAGCCGCCCGGTGTGCGGGTCGACCAGCGAGGCGTCGTGCCACTCCCACCCCGGCTGGTTCTCCTCTGAGCCGCGGTGATGGTCGAGGGTCGCGAGCTGCGCGCCCACCGCCCGGGCCGCCGCACCCAGGTGCACGGTGGACTTACCGCAGTACGTGCCCACCTCGAGCCACAGGCCAGGCGCGGCGGTCAGCGCGGCCGCGTGCAGCGCAGCGGCCTCGTCATCGGGGAGGAAGCCCTTGGTGGCTGCGGCGACAGCGAGTAGCTCGGGGGTCACGGAGGTCCTTGCCGTAGAGTCGAACGGGTCGGAGGGGAGTATCCCCGTCGCACGCGTCTCGTCAGCACGGAGGGTTCCCCGAGGCATCACAGGGATGTCTCAGGACCCACCCGGGACGCGCGGCCCGCCTCGGGTGGGAGAGACCTCCGGTCGGGCCACCGTGCCCAGACCGGAGGAACTGCGTTGGATGTCTCCCCTCTCACCTGGATCGTGACGATCGGTGCGCTGCTGGCCGTTCTGGCCGTCGACCAGTGGGTCGCCGCCCGCAAGGGCGAGCACGAGTTCAGCATCGGCGAGGCGACCCGCTGGGTGCTGCTCTACGTCGGCTTGGCGGTCGCCTTCGGCATCGGCCTGCTCGTCCTCAGCGGCCATCAGGCGGGCGCCGAGTTCTTCGCAGGCTATCTGACCGAGTACTCGCTCTCGGTCGACAACCTGTTCGTCTTCGTGGTGCTGATGGCCAGCTTCGAGGTGCCGCGGGCGTTCCAGCACAAGGTGCTGCTGTTCGGGATCGCTCTGGCCCTTGTCCTCCGCGGGATCTTCATCGCCCTCGGTGCCGCGGCGATCGAGCGCTTCGTGTGGGTCTTCTTCGTGTTCGGTGCGTTCCTCGTGCTCACCGCCTGGAAGCTCGCCCGTTCCGGCTCGGAGCACGAGGAGCCCGGCGAGAACCGACTGGTCACGCTGATGTCCCGGGTGCTGCCGACGACGACCGAGTACGACGGTGCGCGCGTGGTCACGAGGGTGGGGGGGCGGCGCGTGGTGACCCCGATGCTGCTGGTGATGGCGGCCATCGGCTCCACCGACCTGCTCTTCGCGCTGGACTCCATCCCGGCGATCTTCGGGCTGACCAAGGAGTCCTACCTGGTGTTCACCGCGAACGCCTTCGCCCTGATGGGGCTGCGGCAGCTCTACTTCCTGCTCGACGGGCTGCTCGACCGGCTGGTCTACCTGTCGAAGGGGCTTGCCGTGATCCTCGGCTTCATCGGCGTGAAGCTCGTCCTGCACGCGCTGCACGAGTACGGCGTTGCGGTGCCCGACATCGGCATCGCGCTGTCCCTCGGGGTCATCATCGTCACGCTCGCGGTGACGACCGTGCTGTCGCTTCGGGCGACACGTGTCGCCGTCAACGACTGAGCTCCCCACAGCTCGTCGGGCCCCGGGTGTACGGGCCTAGCCAGGCGTGCGGGTGGCCCGCCCACTCCTGCAGAACCCGATGCGTGTGTGCATCAGGCTCCGCCGGGCACCGCGGGGGCGACACCCGAGGAGGTGCGGCGGCGACTGCGAGCGCAGGGTGCTCCGCGTCATGATCAAAGTGGAGCCGGGCGGCCGGATCTGGCTGCCGTGGCACCACGATGATCTTCGCGCGCCCCCTCCAGCACGCCCGACGCCGCACCATCGCCCGGGAGCCCCGAAAGACCTGACCAGCCGGCCGGCTCAGACGGTGGCCGCCGCCTTGACATCTGCCGGTGTCAGCGCGCGCGTCCACGCGGCGAACTCGAGCAGGATGCCGTCGGGATCCTGGAAGTACACCGACCGGATGAACACTCCGGGGTGCACCTCGTCGGCGATCCCGAGCTCGCTGTCGTCGTGGTTCGCGACCTCGGTGCAGTCGATGCCCGCGGCGCGGAGCGCCCCGACGTAGGAGTCCATGGCCTCCGGTGGCACCGCGAAGGCGACGTGGTTCATCGAGCCGTGCGCACTCGTCGCGTTGCCCCGGTCCGGCCGGTGCGCCGGCGCGCTGATGCCGGGAGCCGCTGCCGCCGCATCGGGGAACCAGAAGAACGCCAGCGCGTCGCCGTTCCCGCAGTCGAAGAAGAAGTGCTTTCCCAGGCCGAACGGCAGGTCGATGGTCTTGATGAGCGGCATGCCGAGGAGGTCGCGGTAGAAGCGCACCGTCCGGTCCATGTCCTCGCACACGAGCGCCAGGTGGTTGATCCCGCGGAACTCGAACGGACCGGGCATGCCGACATCCTCCCTGACCTCCCGAGCGTGTAACCGATGGCGGGCGCCGTCAACGGTCAGCCCGCGAGCAGCACGCCCAGCAGCAGCGCGGCCAGCGAGGCCGCGGCGGTGAGTGCGCCGAACACGGCCCGGCCGCGGGTCGTGGTCGTCCGGATGTGCGCCCAGGCCGCCAGGCCCGACAGCGCGACGACGGCCAGCTTGACGACCAGGGTGGTCCGGTAGGCGCCCCGCACCTGCTCGTGCTCCGCCGCGACGTTCCACCCGCCCGTGACCAGCAGCAGCCCGAAGGCCGGCCAGGCGATCCGGTTGTAGGCGCGGGCTGCGGCACCAGGCGCGTCCGGGCCGAGCCGGCGCAGTGCCGGCACGAGCGCGGCCAGCACGAGTTGCCCGCCGACCCAGATGGTGGCGCCGAGCACGTGCAGGAAGAGCCGGGTGCTGCCCCAGGAGAGCGCGATCACGCGCGGCCCGCAGCCGCTACCAGCCGCGGGCCCGCCACTCCGGCAGCGCGGGTCGCTCGGCGCCAATGGTCGATTCGGAGCCGTGACCCGGGTAGAACCAGGTCGAATCCGGCAGCGCGAACAGCTTCGTCTCGACGTCGTCGATGAGCGAGGCGAACCTCCTCGGGTCCTTCTCGGTGTTGCCGACGCCGCCGGGGAACAGCGAGTCACCGGAGAACAGGTGGCCGCCCTCCGGTGCGTAGTGCAGCGCCACCGACCCGGGTGTGTGGCCGACCAGCGTGACGGCGGTCAGCTCGTGATGGCCGACGGTGACCACGTCGTCGTCGGTGAGGAACCGGTCGGTGGACACCGGCAGGTCCGGGGCGTCGGCGGCGGTAGCCAGCACGGGCGCCCCGGTCGCCTTCACCATGGCCTCGAGGCCCTGCCAGTGGTCCCAGTGGCCGTGTGTCTCCACGATCGCGACCAGGTTGCCGTCGCCGAGCGCGGCCAGCAGCCGGTCAGGGTCGCCGGCCGCGTCGATCAGCAGCGTGTCCCCGCTGGCCGTGTCCCGCAGGAAGTAGCAGTTGTTGTTGAACGGGTTGGTCGCGATCTTGGTGATCGTCAGCCCCGGCAGCTCCCGGACGTCGACCGGGCCGCCTACTTCCACCTCGCCTGTGTACATGGCAGCGACGCTATCCCCTGCCCCCTGGCGTGAGCTGCCGCCGTACCCCTCGTTGCGTCCTCGTCACTGGCCCTTCGGGTGCGCTCGGGCGTGATGACGCAAGAGGGTTCTCGAGCGGGAAGGGTTCTGTCGGGGGTGACGGTTAGCCTTGATGACGGAGCTTCCCCGCCCAGTTTCTCTGTGTCATAGACCCCTGTGTCATAGACCCCGACTGTTAGGACCTGATGGCCGACCGCCTGGTCGTGCGCGGCGCGCGCGAGCACAACCTCAAGGACGTCTCCCTCGACCTGCCCCGGGATGCCCTCATCGTCTTCACAGGGCTGTCCGGCTCAGGGAAGTCGAGCCTGGCGTTCGACACGATCTTCGCCGAGGGCCAGCGCCGGTACGTGGAGTCGCTGTCCGCCTACGCGCGGCAGTTCCTCGGGCAGATGGACAAGCCAGATGTCGACTTCATCGAGGGCCTCAGCCCGGCGGTGTCGATCGACCAGAAGTCGACAAACCGCAACCCGCGCAGCACCGTCGGGACGATCACGGAGGTCTACGACTACCTCCGCCTACTGTTCGCCCGGGCGGGCACCCCGCACTGCCCGGTCTGTGGCAAGGTCATCGCCCGCCAGCAGCCGAGCCAGATCGTCGACCGCGTGCTCGAGCTGGAGGAGGGCAGCCGCTTCCAGGTGCTGGCGCCGGTCATCCGGGAGCGCAAGGGCGAGTACGTCGACCTGTTCGCGGACCTGCAGACCAAGGGGTTCAGCCGGGCGCGGGTGGACGGCGTCGTCCACGCGCTCACCGAGGTGCCGAAGCTGAAGAAGCAGGAGAAGCACAGCATCGAGGTCGTGGTCGACCGCTTGCAGGTCAAGGAGAGCTCCAAGCGGCGGCTCACCGACTCGATCAAGACCGCGTTGCAGCTCGGCAACGGGCTCGTCACGCTCGACTTCGTCGACCTGCCCGAGGACGACCCGCACCGCGAGCGCACGTTCAGCGAGCACCTGGCCTGCCTCGACGACGACTTGTCCTTCGAGGAGCTGGAGCCGCGCAGCTTCTCGTTCAACAGCCCGTTCGGCGCCTGCGTCGAGTGCCACGGCCTCGGGACGCGCAAGGAGGTCGACCCGGAGCTGGTCGTCCCCGACCCGGAGAAGACCCTCGGCGAGGGTGCGATCCAGCCCTGGAGCAGCGGTCACAACATCGAGTACTTCGGCCGGCTGATCACCGCGCTCGGCGACGCCCTCGGCTTCACGCTGAAGAGCCGCTGGGAGAAGCTCACTCCGAAGCAGCAGCACGCGGTGCTGCACGGTCACGAGACCGAGGTCCACGTCCGCTACAAGAACCGCTACGGCCGCGAGCGCAGCTACTACACGTCCTACGAAGGGGTCATCCCGTTCCTCGAGCGGCGGCACGCCGAGGCCGAGAGCGACAGCAGCCGCGAGCGGTACGAGGGCTACATGCGCGAGGTCCCGTGTCCCGCCTGCAACGGCGCCCGCCTCAAGCCCGAGGTGCTCGCTGTGACGCTGAGCGGCAAGAGCATCGCCGAGATCGCCGCCATGAGCATCGCGGACTGCGCCGAGTTCCTGCGCGGCCTCGAGCTCGACGACCGGCAGCGCATGATCGCCGAGCGGGTCCTCAAGGAAGTCAACGAGCGGATGGGCTTCCTGCTCGACGTCGGCCTCGACTACCTCAGCCTGGACCGGCCCGCAGGCACCCTCGCTGGTGGCGAGGCGCAGCGGATCCGGCTGGCCACCCAGATCGGCTCCGGCCTCGTCGGCGTGCTCTACGTGCTGGACGAGCCGTCGATCGGCCTGCACCAGCGCGACAACCGGCGGCTGATCGACACACTGCTCCGGCTGAAGGAGCTGGGGAACACCCTGATCGTCGTCGAGCACGACGAGGACACGATCGCCGTCGCGGACTGGGTCGTCGACATCGGGCCGGGCGCCGGCGAGCACGGCGGCCAGATCGTCGTGAGCGGCAAGGTGAAGGACCTGCTGGAGAGTCCCGACAGCATCACGGGGCAGTACCTCAGCGGCCGTCGTCAGATCGAGGTGCCGGCCATCCGGCGACCGCGCGACCCGAACCGCAAGGTGACGATCGTGGGTGCCCGCGAGCACAACCTGCGCGACGTGACCGTCGACGTCCCCCTGGGCCAGATGGTCGCCGTCACCGGTGTCAGCGGCTCGGGCAAGAGCACGCTCATCAACGACATCCTGTCCGCCGTTCTCGTCAACCAGCTCAACGGGGCCCGCGAGGTCCCCGGCCGGCACACCCGCGTGACGGGTATCGAGCAGCTCGACAAGGTCGTACGGGTCGACCAGTCGCCGATCGGTCGCACCCCGCGGTCCAACCCCGCCACCTACACCGGGGTCTTCGACCACATGCGCAAGCTGTTCGCCGAGACCACCGAGGCCAAGGTCCGGGGCTACTTGCCCGGCCGGTTCTCCTTCAACGTCAAGGGCGGCCGCTGCGAGAACTGCGCCGGCGACGGCACCATCAAGATCGAGATGAACTTCCTGCCGGACGTCTACGTCCCGTGCGAGGTCTGCCACGGCGCCCGCTACAACCGCGAGACGCTCGAGGTGCACTTCAAGGGCCGGACCATCTCCGAGGTGCTCGACATGCCGATCGAGGAGGCCGCGGAGTTCTTCGAGGCCGTCCCCGCGATCAGCCGGCACCTCAAGACGCTCGTCGACGTTGGGCTCGGCTACGTCCGGCTCGGGCAGCCGGCCCCCACGCTGTCCGGGGGAGAGGCCCAGCGCGTCAAGCTGGCCGCCGAGCTCCAGAAGCGCCAGACCGGCCGCACCATCTACGTCCTCGACGAGCCCACCACGGGTCTGCACTTCGAGGACATCCGCAAGCTGCTCGCCGTACTGGGCCGGCTGGTCGACCAGGGCAACACCGTCGTGGTCATCGAGCACAACCTCGACGTCATCAAGACGGCCGACTGGGTCATCGACCTGGGCCCTGAGGGCGGCTCGGGTGGCGGGGGGATCGTGGCGGAAGGCACTCCGGAAGAGGTCGCCGAGGTCGAGGCGAGCCACACCGGCCGGTTCCTCAAGGAGGTCCTGAAGGGCCGCCGCCACGGCACGGCGCCGGTGAAGAAGGTCGCCGCCAAGAAGCCCAGCGCACGGAAGAAGGCACTAGCCGCGAAGTAAGAGTCAACCTCTCCGGGGTGTCGCGCGTCTGACAGTTGGCAGCGGAAACAATCACTGCCCGTACTCTTCTGTCACTTCACGTCACACGAATCTCCCCGGAAGGGCCGTATGCGCCGCTCGTCTGCTCTGACTGCGCTCGCCCTCACGGGGGCCATCGTCTGCCTACCCACGGCCGCGTACGCCGCGCCCGCGGAGGTCACGGGCCTCACCGGAGCGGTGGGCGACCACCACGCCCTGCTGAGCTGGTCCGGCGGCGGCTCAGCCGGAGCGGTCGTCCGGGACGTGACCGGGGTGAGCGGCGCCGTCACCCCGACCTCGGGCACCGCCGTGGCGAGCAGTGGTACCACCGCCGCGGACTCCCGCTTCCTCAACACCACGGCCCGGACGTACGCGGTCTGGGCGCAGGACACCGACAGCTCCACCAGCGCGAACCCGGCGACGGTCACGGTCAACCCCGTCGCTGCCGTCCCGACCGCCCTGACGCTGGGCGTCAGCCGCGCGGTGGCCAACTACGGCCAGCAGTACGCCGCCAGCGGTGTCCTCACCCGCGGCGGGAACCCGTCGCCGAACATGCGCGTGGACCTGCTCGCACGGGTCGGCGGCACCTCGACGTACACCGTCGCCCGGCGGATGACCACCGACGCCAGCGGTGCCATTAAGGCCGTGCTGGTCTCCACCCGCAACATCGACCTCGCGCTGCGGTACGCAGGGGACGCGTTCTCGCAGCCCAGCGGCAGCGCGCACCGGATCGTGCAGATGCAGCCCACCGTCACGGCGACGTTCAGCCCGAACGTGGTCGTGCGGCCCGAGGCGACGACGCTGCAGGGTCACGTGCCCGGTGGGCTCCCCGGCGCGGTCATCCGGATCCAGCGCCGGCAGGCCAACGGCACGTTCGGCACGCTGACGAGCGTCTCCCCGGACGGCACCGGCAACTGGAGCTACCGGTACACCCCAGGGTCGGTCGGGAAGTTCGTGTACCGGGCCGTCCTGCCCGCGCAGCCGTCGTACCTCTCCGGGGTCTCCGCCCCGCGGGTGCTGGAGGTCGACACCCGAGACCTCAGCATCGGCGATGCCGGCGACGACGTCCTCACCCTCGAGCGCCAGCTCCTCGCCCTGCACTACTCGCCGGGCCGCATCGACGGGAGCTTCGACCGCAACACCCAGCACGCCGTCATCACCTTCCAGAAGGTGGAAGGGCTGCCTCGGCTCGGCACGTGGACCAAGGCGGAGCGGACCCAGATGGGCCATCGGCGCGGGTACCGGCTGCGCTACCCGAGCGCAGGCCGTGCCGTCGAGGTGGACATCACCCGCCAGGTGGTCGTCTACTCCGAGGGCGGCGTGATCAAGATGATCGTCGACACCTCGACCGGCGGTGAGTACCGCTACTACTACGAGGGCGGCTCCGACATCGCGCACACGCCGCGAGGCACCTTCCAGGTCGAGCGCAAGATCGACGGCGTCCGCACCAGCAAGCTCGGCTACCTGTACCGGCCGTCGTACTTCGTCGGCGGTTTCGCCCTGCACGGCGAGGCCTATGACGTGCCGACGTACCCCGCGAGCCACGGCTGCGTGCGCATGACCAACTACAACACCGACCTGCTCTACGCCAAGCTGTCGATCGGCACCCCGGTGCACGTCTTCGACGAGTAGCTCAGTCGGAGGGCCCAACTAGTCTGAGGGAGTGGCAGACCCCGCTTCGTACCGGCCCGCGGCCGGCACGATCCCGGTCGAGCCCGGGGTGTACCGGTTCCGCGACGACAAGGGCCGGGTCGTGTACGTCGGGAAGGCGAAGAGCCTTCGTGGCCGGCTGAGCTCCTACTTCCAGGACACCCTCAACCTGCACCCGCGCACGCGGCAGATGGTGACGACGGCCGCGAGCGTCGAATGGACCGTCGTCACCACCGA
>JBHEMB010000314.1:0-5508 GCA_046262855.1 Mycobacteriales bacterium
CCTCACCGAGGATCTGGGTGTACATCTTGTCGGTGCCTACATAGTCGGGCGATGAGGTGTCCGTCGTGTTGCCCGTGACGTTGCTCGGCAGCCGCTCGATGAGGGCGAACGCGGTGTGCCCGGCAACGAAGATGTCGAACAGCTGGCCGGTCGCGAAGTCGATGACGTTCATGACCGCACCTGCCTGCTGGCCCTCGAGGGTTGCCGCTGACCACGGCGCACCGTCCGGGTAGCTGCCTGGCGGACCGTAGGTGCCGTGGATGACCCGGCCCGGCTGCGTGCCAGGAGTGACGGCGCGGATCGTCGAGGAGATCTCGACGGATCCGGAGGTCGGCACCGGGAAGGCCGTCGTGCTGACGCCGATGTACTTCAGGTGGTCGAAGACGCTGTAGTCGTATGCCGTCTGGAAGGTCGGCGCCGACACGTTGAACCTCGAACCGGCGAAGCTGCGCGTGTCACTGAGCGCCATCTCCCCCAGCCCGTAGAAGTTGCTCCACTTCGCGCCGTAGTCCGCGAGGGTGTAGCCCCCTGGCTTGCTGAAGCTGTCGTAGACGACCGAGGACGTCGTGGCCGCTGAGGCCGGCGCTGCGGCTTGCAGCACGAGCGGGACCGCCGCGCACGAGGCGCCGAGCAGCGCCAGCAGCGAGCGAGCACGACGATGGGATCTGAACATGTTGCCCCCAAGAGCCCGCCCCCGCGAGCTGTCAGGCCCGGTTTCGCCATTGACTCCCCGACGGCCCCACGGCGACCAGCAAAGGCCGTGTCGGATCAGCGTCTGCCTCCAGCCACCTTGGCTGTGTGCGGATCCTGCACCCGTTAAGCGCGGTTGGCAAGGTCGGCAGCGAACGCTCAGGACGGTGCCAGATGTGTCCGAACGCCGGCGCCATGCAGACCTCTCCCTGCTGCGAACTCGGCAGTCATGATGACGGCCGGCGGTAGGCCGGACAGGTCCGCTTCGTGCAACGGCCCGGCGTAGGGATGCGTCCAGTGCTCGGAGTCCGGCAGGTAGCAGTCCCGAAACCAGGTGACGTCCTCGGCGAGCAGGAAGTAGCCCGTACCGTTCTCCTGCAAGGAAGGGTAGGAAAGCGTCGGATCGGTGCACGGTACACGAGCAGTTGGCCCGACAGGGACGGCCCGTCCTCATCGCGAGCCTTGAGCGCAGCCGCGGCGGCCAAGTTGCCCCCGGCACTGTCCCCGCCGACGACGAGAGGCAGGGTGGGGTACGCCGCCCCCGTCCGCACCAGCACGGCGTAGCTGTCATCCAACGCCGCGGGAAAGACATGCTCTGGAGCCAACCGGTAGTCGACAGAGACGACCACAGCCTTCAAGGCGTTGCACAGGTAGGTCGCTACCGGGTGGATGGTGTCGAGGTCACCGACGACCCACCCGCCGCCGTGCATGTAGACCAGGACGATCTCTGGGTCGGTCTCGGGCAGGTAGGTGCGGACGGGAACTCCCTCCACGATGGAGTCGCGCGCCTCTCGGATGGGTCCTGCCTGCTCAAGGGACGCAGCTGTGCGGTCAGCGGCGAGAGCCCGCATCTGCGCACGCGCGCGGTTAGCACCGAGATGCGACATGGGCAGGAGCCCGCTTGCCTCGATGGTGTGGATGGCTGCGGCGATGTCGGGATGCAACGTCATGCTCGTGCCTCTGCGCCGGCAGCTGCGCGGGCCCGCCGCGCGAACCCCCGGTCGCGGCGACGCACCATCGCGTCGGCTTCGTCGGGTGAGTAGCCGTAGACGCCTCGCCCGGCCTTGACTCCGAGATGTCCCTGCTGGACCAGCTCCTTCACGGTGGCGGGAGTCGTGAACCTGTCACCCAGGGTCTGGGTGAGATAGCCGTAGATGGCGTCGTAGACGTCCATCCCCGCGAGGTCGGCGATGGCAAGCGGTCCAAGGTCGACCAGCCTGAACCCAAGGGAATGGCGGACGATGTCGTCAATCGCCTCTGCACTGGCGACGCCCTCTTCCAGGCAGCGGAACGCCTCGGCAGCCATGGCCATCTGGATCCGGTTCGCCACGAAGCCCGGCGTGCTGCGCACGACCGCGGGCTTCTTCCCCATGTCGATCAGCAACCGCTCGATGTCCAGGAGGACCTTCTCGGCCGTCGACGGCGCGCGCACGATCTCGACGCAGGGAACGAGGTGAGCCGGGTTGAACCAGTGCAGCCCCAAAACACGCTCCGGATGGGGGACGAGCGCAGCAAGCAGGGCCACATCGAAGGACGACGTGTTCGTGGCGAGCACCGTCTCGGCTCCAGCCGCAGCACCTAGCGAGGCCCAGACCTCGCGCTTGAGGGCCAGGTCCTCGGGCACGCTCTCCACCACTAGGTCAGCGTTCGCCACGGCCTGCTTGACGGACGTCGTGTACGACACCCGGTCCAAGACGGCGCTTGCGGCCTCGATGGACCTCAGGTCGGCCGACAGACGGCTTTCCGCAGTGCGTAGGAAGTCCACGCTGACGTCGACCAGCTGTACGGAGCAGCGCGCCATCGCGAAAGCGAGGGCAATGCCCCGGCCCATCGTGCCGGCGCCAATGACTGCGACCTGTTGCACCCTCGACCCTCCTTGCTATTGTAGCGAGCGCTCCACACAATGACGTGAGCAGCACGTCGTGTCAAGACCAGGTATTGGCTGACGGGCCCTAGGCTCGATGCCGAGCGAAGGAGTCCGTGATGGCCGTGAATTCCGTGAAGACGACTGAGTCGCCGATGCTCCCCGAGGGCCTGTTCGAGGTCGGGATTCGCGGAAGGTTGCTCACCCTCGCGACGGAGCTCTTCGCGGCGCGGGGCTACCACGGGGTGTCTGTTCGCGATCTCACCGAGCCCCTCGGAGTGAAGTCGAGCTCGCTCTACGCCCAGTTCGCCTCCAAGGAGGAGCTGTACGCCGAGCTGGTCTTCGAGGCCAACGAACAGATCACGGCCCGCCTTCGCTCGGTCCGCGACGGCACGTCAGCAACCCGGTTTCTGCGTGACCTGGTGACGAGGTACGTCGAGTTCCATGCCACGTATCCAGCACTCGCGCGCTTGGCTCACAACGACTTGCACGTCCTCTCAGCGCAGTCGCTGGCACGCGTGGCACGCAACCGACGTGAGGGCTCGGAGACCTTCCTGCGTGCCATTACCCGGGGCAATGAGACGAAGGAGTTCGCCTGTGCCAAGCCGTGGCTCGCTGTGACGGCGATCGCCAGCCTCGGCATTCGTGTCGCCACGTGGTACCAGCAGCCTGCTGCCGAGGATGCCGTTGGCGGGTATCCGGCAGAGGTCCACGAGTGGATGCACCAGGACATCTCCGTGAGGACGCTGTGCAACACCTACGCCGACTACGCACTGGCGATGGTGGGCAAACGCTGAAACAGCTTCCCGCGGCGGAGCGCGAGAACGTCACGGTGCCACTTCTCAGAGGCCCGCGCAGCGGATCCGAAGGCGCTGGCCGAGCCCCTTGGTTGCGGCGCGCGGTGGACGGTAGCTGGCAGCCTCGAGCCGGTAGGTCAGGCGAGTCTGCGGGGTTGCGCGCGAGGTGCTCCTCCGCCCGTTCGCGAACTGCACGGTAGGAGCGTGCGGAGAGTTCGGCGCGGAACGGATTGTCGCGTCCGTCGATCACGACGAGCAGCGAACTGTTCACGCGTTCGACGAGCGGCCGAATCACGGCAGCGGTCTCAGCGGCGTGACATATTTGTAGCACGTGCAAGCATCCTGGAATGCCTGCAGTCGGTAGCTGGAGGCACCGTCGTGTGTGCGCCCTGGGGCGTAGGTTGTGCGGAACGTCGCTGCGGCACGGAACCTGTCACCGAGAGATTCCGCGACACGTCTGATGGATGCCTCGTCCGGCGATGCGCCCGCATTGAAGACGTCGCGCAGAAAGTTCCAGTCGTCGCAGATCCATGCCCCGATGGCCAGCGTCGTACCCGTGGAGAAATCTTGACGGGCACTGGCGAGGGCCTTGCGACAATCCGCGATCCCAGGCGTTGGTACCGACGACCATGCCGTGCTGGGAAGATCAAGGTAGGGAAGCCATCCGATGCCCATGGATCCCGTCAACTGATCGGCAGGCAGGTTGGCGGCCAGAGCGGTCGTGTACTCCAGCGAGCTCAGCTCGTAACGCGGGTGGTACTGCTGCGACTCCGCAGCGCTGGCGAAGTAGTAGGGCTGGCCGCCTGGCGCGAAGAAGACTCGATCCACATGCTTGGAATTGAAGGACAGCACGCCGCCGTTGTACTCGCCCGCTTGGGAGCTGTCCGTTGCGGTGTACAGGTGCGCCGTGAGCTTCAACCCATGACGCTTCAGGGCCGGGACCAGTCCCTTGTCGACGATGGCGTGGACATCGATCGTGTCAACGCCCACCACTCCGACGATCGACTTCGACGTGAGCCAGCCGGCAGACCACAGGGCCTCGACGCTGTCGTCGAGAAGTCGGGTGTAGTTCGGTGCCGACGGCATGTAGAGCGTGTTCGGCAGCTTCTCGAAGAAGTCGCGCGATAGGCCCTCGTCGGGAGACACCACGGGGACGTGAGCATTGGCCATGCAGCGGTAGAAGGACTCGGGGAGCAGGGCGACGATCGACGCGACGGCGCTGACCTTCTTGTCCTGAGTGAAGTACGTACAGGCGGCCTGGGTAGCGCTCTCCGCGTTGGCAACAAAGGACGCTTCGTTCAGGTCGTAGATGACCAGCTGGACCTTGCGCCCACCGAACCCACCGTGAGCATTGATGTAGCGCACCATCGACTCTGTCATCGCCGTCTGATCACCTGTTGCTCCGGAGACGCCGATGGAAGCTTGGAACTTGGCGGCGCCGGTGACGGTGAGCGCCCCGATCTTGATCGGGGCATGGGATGTCTTGCCGGGCGCCCCTGCTCTCCCACCCGCGGAGCCGCTCGTCGCGCTCGAGCTTCCGCTTGGGGACGACCCGGGGGACGAGCTCGACCCGCCTCCATCTACGGCAGTCCCGGTAGACGGACTCGACCCGCCAGAGGTCCCAGAAGTGCCACCTGCAACCGAGCCCGTCGTCGCATCCTGGCTCAGTCCCGATGTTGTCCCACCGGATCCGGGCTGCACCTGACGCTGCTCCGCCACAGGCACGGTCGTGCCGCACGCTGCAGTGACGAGCGCCAGCAGGGTCAGCGAGAGCGCGAGCTTCCAGCTATCGCGCATGGCACACCTTGAGGTAGCTCAGGAAGGACGCCGGGATACCGGTCACGTGGGTGTCGTGGAGCATCTGGACTGTCACGGCAGCCGAGCGGTTCATGCCATGAAGTCGCTCGACCACTGCGAGGGCGTTGCGTGCCACGTCGCGGTAGATCGGGATGGGTCCGATGACCTCAGCCTCGTTCAGCGTGACGTGCAGCCGCGTAGTGTCGGGCTCGCGATCTGCGAGTGTTTCGACCAGGCCGAAGATCTGGCTGCCGGCGGTGGTCACACCCGGGCTGCCGGCTCCGATCGTGTCGAACGGATGTCCCTCAGAGAGCCAGGCGTAGAGCGCGAACAGGCCTCCGTAGGAGTAGCAAAACAAGC
>JBHEMB010000315.1:0-2519 GCA_046262855.1 Mycobacteriales bacterium
GCAGTGCCATCGGAGAACACCACGGTGGGCACGGTCTGGTTGCCTCCGTTGACGCTCATCACGTAGTCGGCTGCTGCCGGGTCCTGCTCGATGTCGACCGACAGGTAGGCCACTCCTTCGCGGTCCAGCTGCTTCATGAGGCGGTGGCAGTAGCCGCACCAGGGGGTGCTGTAGATGGTCAGGTCAGCCATGCCCGCATCAACAGCCCCGACGAACCACCGATTCCCGTCAGGAGGCTCTGCGAGAATGTTCTGAGTGACGAACGACAGCATGACCCCCGACCGCCTGCTCGAGGCGCTCGATCCTGAGCAGCGGACCGCGGCGGAGGCGGTCAGCGGCCCGGTCTGCATCCTGGCCGGGGCGGGCACGGGCAAGACCCGCACCATCACGCACCGCACGGCCTACGCGGTTGCCACGGGCGCCGTGTCAGCAGGTGCCCTGCTGGCGGTGACGTTCACAGCGCGAGCCGCCGGCGAGATGCGCACCCGCCTGCGGCAGCTCGGCGTGGAGGGCGTGCAGGCACGCACCTTCCACGCCGCCGCGATGAAGCAGCTGGCGTACTTCTGGCCCAAGGCGGTCGGCGGGGCTCCGCCCAACCTGCTCACCAACAAGTTCCAGCTGGTGGCGAACGCCGCCGCGCGGGCCCGGCTCCGCCCCGGCACGTCGGAGATCCGTGACCTGCTGTCCGAGCTGGAGTGGGCCGCCTCGACCCTGACGGCTCCCGAGGACTATGTCGCCCGCTCCGCGGGGCGTGGGCTGCCGTTCGAGGCCACGGACGTGGCCGCCGTCTACGCCGCCTACCGCGACCTCAAGACGGCCCAGGGCCTCGCGGACTTCGATGACATGCTGCTCTACACGGCGGGGATCCTGGAGGAGCACCAGGATGTCGCCGCGGAGTTCCGCGAGCGGTACCGCTCGTTCGTCGTCGACGAGTACCAGGACGTGACCCCCTTGCAGCAGCGGCTGCTCGACGCGTGGCTGGGGGACCGCCAGGACCTGTGCGTCGTCGGGGACGCCCAGCAGACGATCTACTCCTTCACGGGCGCCACGCCGCAGTACCTCATCGGCTTCCGCCGGCGGTTCCCGCAGGCGACGGAGGTCCGCCTCGTGCGCGACTACCGGTCCACCCCGCAGGTCGTCGACCTCGCGAACGGGGTGCTGGCCGCCGTACCCGAGAAGCTCGAGCTCAGGGCGCAACGCGCTGACGGGCCGCGTCCGACGTTCGAGGAGCACCTCGATGAGACGGCCGAGGCGGAGGCCGTGGCCCGTCGCTGTCGCGCCCTCATCGGCAGCGGCGTCGATCCCGGAGAGATCGCGATCCTGTATCGCATCAATGCGCAGTCCGCCGCCTATGAGGCGGCCCTCACCAATCTTGCCGTGCCGTACGTCGTCCGCGGCGGCGAGCGGTTCTTCGAGCGGCCCGAGGTGCGCGAGGCGGTGCTGCTGCTGCGCGGCCAGGCCCGGGCTGCGGACCAGGACCTGCCGGACACGCTTCCCGAGGCCGTGGCCAGTGTGCTCGCCGTTCGCGGCTGGACGCTCGAGCCGCCTGCCTCTTCGGGTGCGGTCCGGGAGCGGTGGGAGTCCCTCGCGGCGCTGCACCGGCTGGCGCAGGACCTGTCCGACATGACGCTGTCGGAGTTCGTCGCCGAGCTCGAGGAGCGCGCCGCCGCCCAGCACGCTCCCGCGGCCGCCGGCGTGACGCTCGCTTCCCTGCACGCCGCGAAGGGGCTGGAGTGGGACGCCGTCTTCCTCGTCGGCCTCGTCGACGGCACCCTGCCGCTGATCCACGCGGACACGACCGAGCAGATCGCTGAGGAACGTCGACTGCTGTACGTCGGCGTGACCCGCGCCAGAGAGCACCTCGCGCTGTCCTGGGCGCTCGCGCGGGCACCCGGTGGTCGGGCGGTGCGTCGGCCCTCCCGCTTCCTGGAAGGCCTCGTCAGGGGCGTCGTGTCCAAGGCTCCTGCGCCGCGCACCGCACGGACTGCCCGTGGCAGCGCGACCGTCACCTGCCGGATCTGCAGCGCCGTCCTCAACGCTGCTGTCGACAAGAAGCTCGGCCGCTGTGCGACCTGCCCCTCCGACCGGGACGAGGCGCTGTTCGAGCAGCTGCGTGAGTGGCGCGCCGACCGCGCTCGTGGGCTCGGCCAACCGGCGTACTGCGTCTTCACCGACGCGACCCTGGCGGCGATCGCCGAGCAGCTGCCGACGGATGTCGCCGCGCTCGTCGCCATCCCGGGGATCGGGCAGTCCAAGCTCGACAAGTTCGGCGACGAGGTGCTCGCCCTGGTGTCCTCCCGCGCGCTCGCCTGACCTGCTACCAGCGGTGGCACGGCGGTTTTCGCGGTCAACGCACGGCTCTGATGCAGGACTGGCAGAAAAAGTTCGGCAACGAAGCCATAAATGCGTTGCGCCGGCTCGCGGGCTTCTCGTAGCCTCCCTCCCACGACGTCAGCCGCCGGCTGACCGCTGACCCGAAGGAGGTGCGCCGTGGAGAGCAACAACAACCTCATCAGCAC
>JBHEMB010000316.1:0-7002 GCA_046262855.1 Mycobacteriales bacterium
CAGCATCGTCAGGTCCCCTGCGACGTCATCAGCAGGTCCATGCCGAGGTCGAGCACGGGTGCGGAGTGGGTCAGCGCGCCGACACTGATGAAGTCGACGCCGGTCTCGGCAACCGAGCGGGCGCGGTCGAGGGTGAGTCCACCGGAGGCCTCGGTGCGGACTCCTTTCGGCTTGCAGATCTCGACGGCCGCCCTCATGTCGTCGAGGCTCATGTTGTCGAGGAGCACGAGGTCGGCGCCGGCGGCGACGACGTCCGACACCTGCTCGACGGTGTCGCACTCGACCTCGACGTCGAGACCGGGGAACTCCCGCCGTACTGCCTCGAAGGCGGCGGTGACCCCACCTGCCGCGACCACGTGGTTGTCCTTCACGAGGGCAGCATCGGACAGCGACATCCGGTGGTTGACCCCGCCTCCGACGACGACCGCGGCCTTCTCCAGCGCGCGCAGGCCTGGCGTCGTCTTGCGGGTGTCGCGGATCCGGGCACCGGTGCCCTCGACGGCCGCGACCCACTGCGCGGTCAGGGTGGCGACGCCGGACAGGTGGCACAGCAGGTTGAGGGCAGAGCGCTCGCCGGTGAGCAGGGTCCTGATGAGGCCGGTGACCCGCAGCACCTGCTCGCCGGCCGCGGCCGGCCCGTCGTGGCGGACGAGGTCGTAGCTGAGGTCATCGTCGGCGGCCACGTCCAGACAGGCCATGGCGACGCCGATCCCGGCGACAACACCTGCGCGGCGGGGTACGAAGGCCGCCGTGCCCTCGAGGTCGAAGGGCACGGTCGCGACACTGGTGACGTCGACGCCGCCGGCCAGGTCCTCCTCGAGGGTCCGCTCGGCCAGCGATTCGACGGCACGCGGGTCGAGCCCAGCGTCGGCGAGCGCGGCCAGCGTGGGCTGCGAGAGCACGTTCAGATCTCCTCGAAGGTGGTACCGGCGAGTGTGGTGACCAGGTGTCCGCGCCAGGCGTCGTCGGCCTGCGGGAAGTCCTCCCGCCAGTGCGCCCCGCGGGTTTCCTCGCGGGCGGCGGCGGCAGCGACCAGCGCCGTCGCGACGGCATGCAGCCCGGTGGCCTCCCACGCGTCGGGCGACGGGTGGGCAGAGGGCCGGTCCTCCAGCGCCAACAGGGCTTTTGCCGTCGTGGCGAGGGAGTCCGCACTGCGCAGCACACCCGCACCCTTGGTCATCGTCAGCCCGAGCTCGACCCGGGTCGCCGGGTCGAGCAGCACGCCTTCGGGCGGCTGGGCGACGGGTGCGCCGGGCTGGGGCAGGCCGCGCTCCAGGTGCTCCCCGATCCGGCCGGCGAAGACGAGTCCTTCGAGCAGCGAGTTGGATGCGAGCCGGTTGGCCCCGTGTACGCCGGTGCAGGCCACCTCGCCGCAGGCGTAGAGCCCGGGAACCGACGTGCGGCCGTCGAGGTCGGTGCGGACGCCGCCGCTCGCGTAGTGCGCGGCCGGGGCAACCGGGATCAGGTCCGTAGCCGGGTCGACGCCCAACGAGCGGCACTTCGCCACGATGGTGGGGAAGCGCTCGACGAGCCCGTCGATGTGCCGGGCGTCGAGGAACACGTGGTCGGTGGCCAGCAGCTCCATCCGGCGGGTGATGGCCTTGGCCACCACGTCCCGAGGCGCGAGATCGGCCTGTGGGTGGTCCGCGGTGGTGATGACCCTGGCCCCGGTGCCGTCGACGAGGAAGGCGCCCTCGCCGCGCACCGCCTCGCTGATGAGCGGCTGCTGACCCCGGGACTGCGGACCGAGCCACATGACCGTCGGGTGGAACTGCACGAACTCGAGGTCCGTGACCTCGGCACCGGCACGCAGGGCGAGTGCAACGCCGTCGCCCGTGGAGACGCTGGGGTTGGTGGTGCTGCTGAACACCTGGCCCATGCCGCCGGTTGCCAGCACGACGGCCCGGGCGTGCACCGCACCGACACCGTCCTCGGTGCCCTCACCGAGGACGTGCAGGGTGACGCCCGCCGTCTGGCCGTCGGCGTCGCGCAGCAGGTCGAGGACGAGGGCGTGCTCGATGACCTCGATGCGCGGGTGCTGCATGACGGCGGCGACGAGGGCGCGGGACACCTCGGCGCCGGTGGCGTCGCCGCCCGCGTGCACGATCCGGTCGCGGTGGTGCCCCCCCTCGCGGGTCAGCAGCAGCTCACCGGTGGCGCCGCGATCGAAGGCGGCACCGAGCTCGATCAGCTCACGCAGCCGCGCCGGGCCCTCCTCGCACAGCACCCGGACCGCATCCTCGTCGCAGATGCCGACGCCGGCCGTCAGGGTGTCCTGCAGTTGATCGTCCGGCGAGTCGTCGGCGCCGAGCGCCGCGGCGACGCCACCTTGCGCCCAGCGCGTTGAGCCGTCGTCGACCCGCACCTTGGTGACGACGAGGACCTTCCCGGAGCGGGTCGCGTGCAGGGCGGTCATCAGCCCGGCGACTCCCGAGCCGACGACCACGACATCGGCCTGGCGGGTCCAGCCGGGCGCGGGGGCGAGCAGCCGGGAAGCGGCCGTCACACCGGGCCCCCGCGGAACCGTGAGCGCGGCGAGCGGGTGATCACCAGACCAGGGTCGGGTCGTCGTCGTAGGAGCCGACATGGCCGTCGTGCGGCCCGGTGTGGCTGCCCCGGGGGTCGGCCGGGTAGCGCAGGTCGCCGCGCTTGAGGTCGCTGCCCGGCAGCGCCTCTGCCGGGTCGGTCCCGGTGCCGATGACCTTGTTGTCGGCATCGACGAACACGACCCTGGCCTGCCGGGTGCGGGCCTCCTGGTCGTCCATCAGGCCGTACCCGATGATGATGACGAGGTCGCCAGGGTGCACCAGGCGAGCGGCCGCCCCGTTGATGCCGATGACTCCCGACCCGCGCGGCCCCGAGATGACGTAGGTCTCCAGGCGGGCGCCGTTGGTGACGTCGACGATCGCAACCTTCTCCCCCGGGTACAGGTCGGCGGCGTCGAGCAGGTCCTGGTCGACGGTGACGGAACCGACGTAGTGCAGGTCGGCCTGGGTCACCGTGGCGCGGTGGATCTTGCTCGTGAGCATCTGGCGCAGCATCAGGGGGCGTCCTTGCTTGAGTGCAGGAGGAGGTTGTCGATCAGCCGGGTCGTTCCCACCTTCGCGGCGATGACCAGAAGGTCGCCGTCAGGTGCTGCCTCGAACGTGGTGGAGTCCACCCGCTCGAGGTAGTCGAGGTCGGCCGGTTGCCCCTCGAAGAGGGCCCGGCCCTTCTGCGGGTCCCGCGTCTGCAGGGCCGTGCTGAGCAGCAGCGCGGTCTCACGCTCCGCCTCGGACAGGTACCGGTTGCGGCTCGACAGCGCCAGTCCGTCGGCTTCGCGCACGGTGGGTACGGCGACCACGCTGACCGGGACGTCGAGGTCGGCCACCATCCGGCGGATCGCGGCGAGCTGCTGGGCGTCCTTCTGCCCGAACAGGGCGACGTCCGGCTGCGTGAGGTGGAGCAGCTTGAGGACGACGGTCAGGACGCCGTCGAAGTGGCCGGGGCGGCAGGCGCCCTCGAAGACGTCGCCGAGCGGCCCGGCCGAGACGCGCACCACCGGCGAGGTCGGGTAGACCACCTCGGGGGTGGGGGTGAAGACCACGTCGACACCCCGCTCCTCGAGGATCGCGAGGTCGGCCTCGAGCGTGCGCGGGTACGTGGCAAGGTCCTCGTTGGCGCCGAACTGCAGCGGGTTGACGAAGATCGTCGCGATGACATGGTCGGCCTGCTCGCGGGCAGCGTCGACGAGGGTCGCGTGCCCTTCGTGCAGGGCACCCATGGTCATGACGACCGCGACCCGGCCGCGGAGGTCCTTGCGGGCCGCCGCGAGCTCGTCGCGCGTGCTCGCGACGATCACGTCAGCACGTCGTGCAGGAGGTCCGCCGTGCCCGCGCGTAGCGCGGTGAGACGGGCGAGGGCGAGGTAGGCATCGCGAACGTCTTCGGGGATCACGTCCAGATGCGCCCGGACGGTGCCGGCGTCGCCGCGCAGGACCGGACCGGTCAAGGCCGCCGTACCCCTGTCCAGGGCGCCGGCCAGGGCGGTCTCGAGCAGCGGCCGCAGCACCGCACCCGGGTCCTCGGCACCCGCCGCGCGGAGCAGGTCGGCCGCACTGGCGACGAGCGTCACGAGGTGGTTCGCGCCGTGCGCCAGAGCCGCGTGCCACAGCGGCCGGAGCTCCTCGGCGACGTGCACAGGGACCCCGCCCATGTCGCGGACCAACTGGTCCGCGAGGTCGAGGTCGAGGTCCTTCGCCGTCACCCCGAACGCGACACCTGTCAGGTCGACGGGCGCCCCGGTGAACGGGAAGACCGGGTGCAGGGCCAGCGGCCGCGCGACGCCGTCGAGGACGGCCAGGCCGTGTCGGCCGCTGACGTGCGCGACCGTCGGGGGCAGGTCGTGCCCGAGTCCCCGGACCAGCCCGGGGAGGACGTCGTCGGGAACGGCCAGCAGCAGCAGGTCGCAGTTCTGGGCGACCTCGAGCGGGGAGCGCACCGCGACGCCGGGCAGGAACAGCGCCGCACGGGCGCGGGACGCCTCGCTGACCGCGGAGACCGCCACGACGTCATGGCCCGCTCGGTGCAGGGCCGCGCCGAGGACGGCGCCGACGCGGCCGGCGCCGACGACTCCCACGCGCGAGCAGGCAGGCGTGTCCATGGTGTGTCCGTTCCAGTCCTCTCCGGGTACCGGTCGGTGTTAGCTCGAGCGTAACGCTGCGACACCTGCGCGCAACGTGTTCTGGTTCACACCGATGGCCCTTGATCACGAATCCGCGTGCCGTCGGCAGCCCCGGCTGCGCGCTGCTGTAGAACTCCACCCGCAGGTCCGCCGTGAGGAACACCTCGTCTTCGGCCAGCACCGACAGCACGCCGCACCCATCGCCGAGTCAAGGATCGCCGCCACCATGCCGCCCTGGATCACCTGCCTCGTACAGGTCAGCGCCGACGTCCCGTCCCCTCGCTCGAGCACGCGCAACCCGAGATGAGCCACGCGCGGGAGACTCTCACGGTGGGGGCGCAGGCGTGGAGCGAGGCGTGGCACGACGCGTTGTACGGCGAGTCCGGCTTCTTCCTGCGGGAGAACCCGCTGGCGCACTTCCGCACGAACGTCGCGGTCCCGCTGTTCGCCACGGCGGTACGGCGGATGGCTGCCCGGCTCGACGCGACGCTCGGGTTCCCCGATCCCTTCGACGTCGTCGACCTGGGCGCGGGCCGAGGTGAGCTGCTGTCCGCGCTGGAAGACGTCCCGCCGCGCTGGCGGCTCACCGGTGTCGAGCTCGCGGCCGCCGACGTGCCCTACCGCTGGACGTCGGAGGTCCCCGAGGTGCACGGCCTGCTGATCGCCAACGAGTGGCTGGACGCCGTACCCGTCGACGTGGTCGAGGACGGGTGTCTCGTGCTGGTGGACCCCGACGGGGATGAGTCCCTGGGCGCGCCGCACGAATCCGCGTGGGCCGAGACGTGGTGGCCGGGCCTCGGCCGGGTGGAGGTCGGCGCGGCCCGTGATCTGGCATGGGCGGCGGCCGTGGGGCGCGTCGCTCGAGGTGCCGCGGTGGCCATCGACTACGGGCACACGCTCGGCTCTCGTCGACCGACGCTGACGGGATACCGGGAGGGCAAGCAGGTGCCGCCCGTCCCCGACGGGTCGTGCGACATCACGGCCCACGTGGCGCTCGACTCCTGCGCGGCAGCGACCGGAGCCAGGCTGCTGCAGCAGCGGGATGCCCTGCTGGCACTGGGCATCAGCGCGTCGTTGCCGCCGCACATCGACGCCGCCACGCTCGAGCGGGTCTCGCAGGCCAGAGAGCTGCTCGACCCGGAGGGGCTCGGCGGGTTCGGCTGGCTCGTGCAGTCCGTCGGCGTGGACGTTGGTTGGATGGGTGCGTGACGCTTGCGGGGATCGGTTCGGCGGCAGGACCGTCGGACATCACCCTGGAGCTCGGCCCGCACCATCCCTCGACGCACGGCTCGCTGCGGCTCCGGCTCGACCTCGACGGCGACGTCGTCCTCACCGCCGAGCCGCTCGTCGGCGCTCTCCACCGCGGCGCCGAGAAGCTGTTCGAGGTCCGTGACTACCGCCAGGTGCTCATGCTGGCCAACCGGCACGACTGGCTGTCGGCGTTCAACAACGAGGTCGTCATCGCGCTGGCCGTCGAGCAGCTGCTCGGCATGGAGGTGCCGCCGCGGGCGGTGTGGCTGCGGACCCTGATGTGCGAGCTGAACCGGGTGCTCTCGCACCTGATGTTCCTCGGCCACCTGTCGCCGGAGTTCCTGCGGCTCCGGGAGCCGCTGCAAGCGGTCATGGAGGAGGCCACCGGTGGCCGGATCCACTTCGTCGCGACCCGTATCGGTGGGCTGCACGCCGACGTCCCGTCGGGGTGGCCCTCGCAGGTCGAGGCCGCTGTGCAGGCGGTCCGTTCGAGACTGCTCGACCCCGACCTGTCCGCGTACCAGGGCCTGGGCGTGCTGTCGCCCGCGGACTGCCTGGCGTACGGCGTGAGCGGCCCGGTCGCGCGCGGCTCGGCGTCGACGATCGACCTGCGGCGCGATGCGCCGTACCTGTCCTACCCCTGGCTCGACGTGCCGCTCGTGACCCGGTCGGCCGGCGACGCCGCTGCCCGGTTCAGCTGCCTGCTCGAGCAGGTGCCGGTGTCACTCGACCTCGTGCTCGCCTGCCTGGACCAGCTGCCCGCGGGACCGGTCGGCATCAAGCTGCCGAAGAACCTGCGGGCTCCCGAGGGCGCGGCCTACACCTGGACGGAGAACCCGTCGGGCATCGCCGGCTGCTACCTGGTGTCGCGCGGCGCCGTGACGCCCTGGCGGCTGGCGCTCCGCACGCCCTCGTTCAACAACGTGTCCGCGCTGCCGGCCGTCCTCCCCGGCAATCGCGTGCAGGACCTGCCCGCGATCCTGGCCTCGTTCTTCTTCGTCGTCGGCGACATCGACAAGTAACCCACCCCCGCCACCCGCCATGAGTGGATGCTGCGCTGCCCATACCGAAATCCGCATCGCAGTATCC
>JBHEMB010000317.1:0-5923 GCA_046262855.1 Mycobacteriales bacterium
CGTCCGAGGCGAGGAAGAGGACGAGGCGGGCGACCTCCTCCGGCTCGCCGGGACGCCCGAGCGGGACGTTGGCGAGCAGCGCTTCGTGCGCCTCGGCCGGGTTCTGCATGCTCATCGGGGTGACGATGAACCCCGGGCAGACCGTGTTCACCCGGATGCCGTCGGCGCCCAGCTGCGAGGCCATCGACTTGGTGAGGCCGATGAGGCCGGCCTTGGAAGCGACGTAGGACGGGATGTAGGGATTGGCGCGGATGCCCTCGATGGACGCGATGCCCACGACCGAGGCGTTCGCGGACTCCTTCAGCCAGGGGAGCATCGCCTGCACCAGCAGTGCGTGGGCGCGCAGGTTCACGTCCAGCACCGCGTCCCACGACGCGGCCGTGTAGGCGCCGACCGGCTCCACCGCGACGCGTCCCGCCGCGTGCACGAGGCCGTCGAGGCCGCCCAGGGCCTCTGCCGCGTCGGCCACCGAGGCAGCGACGTCGTCGGAGACATCGACCACGAGACCGTGCTGCCCCAGCCCTGCCGCGACGTCGAGCACAGCCTCCGCGAGATCCCACAGCGAGACGGAGATCCCTTGGGAGACGAGCAGCTCGGCGCAGGCGCGACCGATACCGGAAGCTGCCCCTGTGACGATCACACCGCTCATGGGCGCAGCACCACCTTGATGCAGTCGGCGGACCGGGAAGCGACCGCCTGATAGGCGGCAGCAGCGTCGGACAGCGGGAAGGAGTGGGTGAAGATGCCCGCGGTGTCGAGCGCTCCCGACTGGACGAGCGGGACGAGCTCCTGCCAGGTCTGTTGGACCGGTGCGGTCTTCATGCGCAGCGTGATGCTGCGGTAGACGCCCATCAGGATCGGCAGTGGATACGGCTCCAGGGAATGGATCCCGATGACCGACACCGTTCCGCCGGAGCGGACGCACGCGAAGGCGTCGTTGAGCGACTCGTCCCGAGCAACCGCGTCGATGACGAGGTCGGCACCGCGGCCATCCGTGGCGGCCATGACCGCATCGATCACCGGTCCTTCCACGGCACCATCCACGCGTGCACGCCGTCCGGGAACCGGGTCGAAGGCGAGCACGGTGGCCCCCAGCGCCTCAGCAGACCGGACCGCGCAGAGCCCGACGGCACCGAGGCCCAGCACGACAACGGTTCCGACGGCGCCAACGGCTCCCGCCCAGCCGGTGCTGAGGTTGTCCGTCAGCAGCAGCGCGGCCTCGTCAGCGACTCCGTCAGGGATGCCCAGGAGCTGGAAGTCGGCGGCCGGGACGGCGAGGAAGTCGGCTTGGGCGCCACCGAGCTCGCCTGCCCCGAAGACACGCGGGCCGGACAGGCAGGTGACGGGATCCCCTGTGGCGCAGCCGATGCAGGACCCGCAACCCGTGACGGAAGCCACCAGGACCCGGTCACCGACGGAGAAGCGGCGTACGTCCGGGCCCGCCTCGACGACGCGGCCGATCGCCTCGTGGCCGACGGCCATCGGGTAGAAGGGCAGGTCGCCGTCGTAGAAGTGCAGGTCGGACCCGCAGATCGCGGTGGCCTCGACGGCGACGATGGCCCCGTCCGGGCCGGAGAGCACGGGATCCGGGACGTCGACGACGTCGACTTTCGCCGCTTCGGTGATCATCACGGTCCGCATGCAGCCGGACAGTACACAGATGTGCTTCCTCTGCAGTACACAGAAGTGCAATTGTGTCTACATGCGCAACCCGCACGCCGGCGAGCCCTTCACGACCAGCGACGAGGAGATCGCGCGAGCGCTCGAGGACGTCAGCATCCCGACGCTGCTGCTGTCCTGCGTGCACATGAGCGGCGACGCGTCGATCCTGGACGGGCCACTGCGACCCCAGGGCCTGTTCCTCAACGAGGTGCAGGGCTACATGTCCGAGGAGGACAAGGCCGCGGCGCGACGGCTCGCGCTGGGCATCATCAAGGACTACAGGGACAGCGGCTGTCCCGAACCTGAGCCGGTCGGCGCGGAGCTGCTCAAGAAGATGATGGCCTTCCTCGTCTGCCAGGAGGTGCCGGACGAGTACGTCCCGATGATGCTCGAGGAGATGGAGCTCGCAGGACAGGACGAGCGAGCGCCGAGCGTCTCCGAGACGGACGTCGACGTGGTCGTCATCGGGCTCGGCATGTCGGGCCTGCTCGCGGCCATCCGGCTGCAGGAGGCCGGCATTCCCTACACGGTGGTCGAGAAGAACGCAGGTGTCGGCGGCACCTGGTGGGAGAACAGCTACCCCGGCGCCCGCGTCGACGTCGGCAACCACTTCTACTGCTACAGCTTCGAGCCGAGCGACCACTGGACCGAGTTCTTCGCCCAGCAGCCCGAGCTGCAGGCGTACTTCGCCTCGGTCATGGCCAAGCACGACATCGCCCAGCACGTCCGCTTCTCGACCGAGGTCACCGGCGCCACCTGGCACGAGGACCACTGGGACGTCCAGCTCCATACCGGCGAGACGCTGAGCGCGAAGGCCGTCATCAGTGCGGTCGGACAGCTCAACCGGCCCTACATCCCTGAATTCCCAGGCACTTTCGAGGGGCCGCAGTTCCACACGGCACGCTGGGACCACAACGTCGACCTGACCGGCAAGGAGGTCGTGATGGTCGGCGCCGGCGCCACCGGCTTCCAGGTGGCACCGACCATCGCCGCGCAGGTGAAGAGCCTGACCGTCATCCAGCGAACTGCCCAGTGGATGTTCCCCAACCCGAACTACCACGAGCAGGTCGGCCCGGGTGTCCGCTGGGCCCTCAGGCACCTGCCGTTCTACGGCCGCTGGTACCGGTTCCTCATCTTCTGGCCGGGCTGCGACACGGGACTGGAGGCGGCGCGGATCGATCCGGCCTACCCCGATCAGGCCCGCGCCGTCAGCGAGGTCAACGAGGTCACCCGCGTGATGTTCACCGACTGGATCACCAGTCAGGTCGACAACGACCCTGACCTGGTCGCCAAGGTTGTGCCCGACTACCCGCCCACCGGCAAGCGCACCCTGCAGGACAACGGCTCCTGGCTGAAGTGCCTCACCCGTGACAACGTCGACCTCGTCCGTGCCGGCGTCAGATCCCTTGACGCGCAAGGGATCACCGACAGCAACGGCGATCACCACGACGCTGAGGTCATCGTGTGGGCGACGGGGTTCCGGCCCAATGAGATGCTCTTCCCGATGGCCATCATCGGCCGCGACGGGAGATATCTCCGCAAGGAGTGGGGCGACCGACCCAGCGCCTACCTCGGCATGACCGTCCCCGGGTTCCCGAACTTCTTCATGATGTACGGGCCCGGCACGAACCTCGCCAGCGGCGGCAGCCTCATCTTCCACTCCGAGTGCGATATCCGGTACATCGTCCAGTGCCTGCAGGCCCTCGACGGGCACACGAGCATCGAGCCTCGCCAGGACAAGCACGACGAGTGGTACGAGCGCTGCCAGCAGGAGCTCAAGACCCTCGTCTGGTCGAGCCCGCACATCGAGCACAGCTTCTACAAGAACTCCGAGGGGGTCGTGCACTGCCTCAGCCCCTGGCGCCTCGTCGACTTCTGGACGTGGACCAGGACGCCTGACCTCGAGGACTTCCATCTGACATGAGCGTCCGCGACCGCCTGCTCGACGCCGCCGTGGAATCCCTTAAGACCCAAGGGATCCGGCGTACGACGGTTGCGCAGGTGGCGGACAGCGCCGGGGTCTCACGCGCCTGGCTCTACCGGCACTTCTCCGACAAGGCGGCCCTGATCGGTGCGGCGCTGATCCGATTCGACGAGGCGTTCTGGCTCGACGCCCACCAGCGGATCGCGAAGCAGCCAGGGATCGCGGCTCAGGTGACCGAGGCGGTCCTCATCGCTCGCAGCGTCGAGCTACCGCTGGCGCTTCAGCTCGCGCAGCAGGAGCCGGAGGCGTACGCCCTGGTCGTGGGCAGCGGCATTCGGGATGTGGTGCCGGGCATGGCGAGCTTCTGGCACGAGCACCTCGAGGCGGCCCGCGCCAAGGGGGAGCTCCGGCCCGACCTCGACATCGAAAGGGCGGCGGAGCACGTGCTGCGCACCGTCCTCAGCCTCGTGACGGTCCCGGGCGACGCCGTCGACCCGGACGACGCGCGGTCGCTCTCGTCGTACCTGGAAGAGTTCCTCGTCCCGAGCCTCACCTAGGAGCCCTGTTGGACCCCGCGATGTTCCCCACGCTGGACCCTGAGCTGGCCCCCGTCCTGGAGCTGCTGCCCGACCTGACCCAGGCGATGGAGGACATCGAGGCCTCCCGGGCGATGCTGGCCGCGCTGATCCCCAACGGCCCGGTGCCCGGCGAGGAGCTGCTCGACATCAGCGATGTCGAGCATGAAGGCGTCCGGCTGCGGGTCTACCGGCCGAGGACCACGACGGGCAACGGCGTGCTGTACCTGCACGGGGGCGGGTTCTGCCTCGGCGACGTGAACAGCGAGCACGGCGGGGCGGTGCAGATCGCCAATGCCTGCGACGCGGTCGTCGTCAGCGTCGACTACCGGCTGGCGCCCGAGCACCCCTACCCGGCGGGCCTCGAGTACTGCTACGCGGGGCTCGTCTACCTGAGTGGCCTGGTGGAGCGGATCGCGGTGCACGGCCAGTCGGCGGGCGGCGGTCTCGCTGCGGCCACAGCGCTGCTGGCCCGCGACCGGAAGGGCCCTCGGATCGCGTTCCAGTCGCTCGGCATGCCGGAGCTGGACGATCGCCTCGAGACGCCGTCGATGCAGGCGTTCGTGGGCACCCCGCCGTGGAGCCGCCCGCAGGCGATCAAGAGCTGGGAGTACTACCTGGGCGGCAAGGCTGCAGACGGCTACGCCGCCCCGGCCCGGGCCGAGGACCTCTCAGGGCTGCCGCCGGCGCACGTGACCGTGATGGAGCTCGACCCGCTGCGCGACGAGGGCATCGCCTACGCCAGCCGGCTGCTGCAGGCCGGCGTGAGCGTCGAGCTGCACGCCTATCCCGGCACGTTCCACGGCTCCTCCCTCGCGGTCGACGCCGGAGTGAGCCGCAGGATGGCCGAGGACATGCTCGGCGCCCTCCGCCGCGCACTTCACTGATCTGCCACACCTGGCCGCGGCCAAGCGTGGGACGGCTGCCGGTGGACGTGGGGCTACAGCGGGCCGGGGGTCTCGTAGGTGGTGATGTCGGCCTGGCCCGCGAGGGCGTCGCCGATTGCCGCGAACAGCTCGCCGAGGTGCGGCTGCTTCGCGTGCGCGTCGAGCGAGGCCTGGTCCTGCCAGGTCTCGATGGAGAGGAACCGGTCCGGGTCCTCGACGTCCTGCGCGAAGGAGTAGGACAGGCACCCGGCGTCTCCGCGGCTGGCGGCCGCCGCCTTGGCGAGCGCCGCGGCGATGTCCGAACGGCGTTCGGGCTTGCCGATGAGGGTGGCAACGACGACGAGCACGGGGCCTCCAGGGGGTCTGCAGGCACAATAGGGGCATGCCCCGCGACGTCGTGCTGCTCGGGTCCACCGGGTCGGTGGGCACCCAGGCTCTCGACGTCATCGCCGCCAACCCCGACCGCTTCCGGGTCGTCGGTCTCGGCGCGGGGGGACAGCGCGCCGAGCTCCTCGCGCAGCAGGCCCTCGACCTCGGCGTGGAGGTCGTCGCCGTGGCGCAGGCCACGGCCGCGCAGGACCTGCAGCTCGCGTTCTACGCCGCCGCCCAGGCCAAGGGCTACAGCGCCGGCGACCACCCGATCCCGAAGATCCTGGCCGGTCCCGACGCGCTCGCCGAGCTCGCCTCGTGGCCGTGCGACGTCGTCCTCAACGGCATGACCGGTTCTGTCGGGCTCGCGCCCACGCTGGCGGCTCTGCAGGCCGGCCGCACCCTGGCGCTGGCGAACAAGGAGAGCCTGATCGCGGGCGGCCCGCTCGTCACGCCGTACCTGTCCCAGATCACCCCCGTCGACAGCGAGCACTCCGCGCTGGCCC
>JBHEMB010000318.1:0-5084 GCA_046262855.1 Mycobacteriales bacterium
TCTCCGAACAGAGCGGCCAGCTCGAGCAGGTCGCTGTCAGGGGGTCCGAGCCGCGCCGCCGTCTGCGCGAGCACGTCCGACAGCTCCGCGCGGTCGCCTGTCGAGGCGGCTTCAGCGGCTGCGGCCAGCAACCGCCGGCCAAAGTCGTCGAAGGCACGCGCGCCCTCGAGCGCGAGGGCGGCCTGGTCGGCGACGACCCCGAGCAGCTCGAGGTCGGCGGCCGCTTCGGGACGGTCCTCCGAGCGGTCGAGGATCTCGATGACGCCGAGCAGCCGCTCGGAGGTCGCGACAGGCGCCGCGAGGATGCTCGTGGGCGTGTAGCCGGAGGCGGGGGCCGAGCCGGCCCACCTCGGGTCGCGCTGCAGGTCGCTGACGACGAGCGGCTGACCCGACATCGCGACCCAGCCGGCGATGCCCTGGCCACTCGGCAGCCGCAGCCCCTGCACCGCATCCGAGCCGGCACCGACGACCGTCGTGAAGACGAGCTCGGAGTCGTCCTCGGTGAGCAGCGCGACGGAGCAGGCCCGTGCGCCGAACATCCGCATCGCCGTCGCGGCCACCGCGTTCACGAGGTCGTCCGGTCCGGCGGGCGCGAGGACCGGCCCGACGTCGCCGGCCAACCGGCCCAGCCGCTCGAGCAGCCCGGCCAGATCAGCCGCGGGTGCCGTCACGGCGCGTCCGGGTAGATGTTCGCCACGCAGTCGCGCACAACCTCAGGACCCAGGCTGCCCTCCGCGGCGGCATGCTCGCGGTCGCCCGTGAAGCTCGCCTGCAGCCGCCCTGGTGGCAGCACGGGGATGACCAGCCGGGCCAGGCCGGACTGCAGCGGCACCGCACCCACCACCGAGCCACCGCTCCTGAAGACGACCTCCCCCTCGGCATCTTCGGCCAGCCGCCCGGTGTGTGGGTCGACCACCTCGGCGTCGACAACCACGCCCTCAGGAGTGCTCGTCGGGGATCCGACCAGCACGACGACGGGAGTGGCGGCGGCCGTGATCGCTTGGGGCAGCGGCGCACTGCTGCCCGCTGCGTGCAGCGCGTCTCCTGAGTACGACGCCACGACCGCGTGCACCCCTACCGGCAGGCGCACCCCGTTGAGCACCGCCTGACCTGCGGCGTCGAGAGCGGCCACCCCGATCCGCCGGCCGCCGACGAGGAAGGCCACCTCGCCGGTCGCGGGAGGCACATCTGCACCGGCAACCGTGACGACCTGGGCGGCCAGGGCGAGCACCGCGCCCTCCGGGACACCGGGCTGTGAGCTGCTGAGCCGGACGAGGGTCGGCGCGACCGCGGGCACCGGGAGCCGGAGCGAGTGACCGGTGACGTCGTCCCCGGGCAACCCGCTGCCGTCGTCCGCCCGAGTCAACACAGACACCTCTCATCGTGGAGCGCAAGATCAGCGCGCCCTCGTCGGGACGAGAGTGCGGCCGGGTCGCCCCGCGCGACAACGCAGGTGTCGGCAGTCGGACACTGCTGCGGCAGCGGCGATCGACAACTGCTGCGGCAGCGGCAATCGACCACTGCTGCGGCAGCGGCGATCGACAACTGCTGCGGCAGCGGCGGCTAGAGCCGGGAGGCGCCGCCGTCAACGGCCGTGAGCACCCAGGGGCCGTCCGGGGTGACGGCGACCGTGTGCTCCCAGTGGCTGGCCTGCATGCCGTCCGCCGTGACGACGGTCCAGTCGTCCGCAAGCGTCCTGACCTCGGGACGGCCGAGTGTTGCCATCGGCTCGACCGCCAGCACGATGCCCACGTCGAGCGGCATGCCCTGCCCGGGCCCCTTCGGCGCCAGGTTCGGCACGTACGGCGGTTCGTGCATCGTGGTGCCGATCCCGTGCCCGGTGTAGTCCTCGAGGAGCCCGTACCCGTGCGGGCGGACGACCTGCTCCACCGCGGCGCCGATGTCGGACAGGAAGCCACCGGGACGGACCGCGCGCAGCGCCGCCCAAAGGCTCTCCTCCGTGACCCGGTTCAGCTCGAGGACCTCCGCGCTGCAGACGCCGACCGGGACCGTGACGGCTGCGTCGCCGTGCCAGCCGTCGACGATGGCCCCGAAGTCGATCGAGCACAGCTCGCCCTCCTCGAGCGGCCGGTCCCCCGGGATGCCGTGCACGACCTGTGCGGCTACCGAGGCGCAGATGACGGCGGGGAAGCCAGGCTCGCCGTAGCCCAGGAAGCTGGACGTCGCGCCGTGCCGCTCGAGCACGCCCTGCGCGATCCGGTCGAGGTCGCCCGTCGTCGTACCGGGCCGGACGGCCTCCGTCATCCGGGCGAGCGCCTCGGCGACGACGAGGCCCGCCGTACGCATCTTCTTGACCTGCTCGGGTGTCTTGACCGTGACCCCGCGCGGGCGCCGGCTCTTCAGCGCCATACCGTCCGCACCGCTCGGGTCGCTGGGACCGTGCTCTGCACCGCGCTACTCACCGTGCTGCAGCGGGCGCAGGGCGTCGATCGCCCGCTGGGTCACGTCGTCGACCGGGCCGGTGGCGTCGATGCCGACCAGCAGCCCGCGCTCGGCGTAGTAGTTCACCAGCGGCGCGGTGTCCTTGTCGTAGACCTCGAGCCGGTTGGCGACGGTCTCCGGCTTGTCGTCGTCGCGCTGGTAGAGCTCCCCGCCGTCCAGGTCGCAGACGCCTTCCACGGCCGGCGGGTCGAACTCGACGTGCCAGATGTGGTTGCAGGTCCGGCAGGTGCGCCGCCCGGACAGCCGCCGGACCACCTCGTCGTTCTCCACGACGAGCTCCAGCACCACGTCGAGCTTGACGCCGCCGTCGGCAAGGATGTCGTCGAGCGTCTGCGCCTGCGGCACGGTCCGGGGAAAGCCGTCCAGCAGGAACCCGGCGGTCGCGTCCGGCTCCGCCAGCCGATGTCGGACCATGTCGATGGTCACGTCGTCGGGGACGAGGTCGCCGCGGTCCATGAAGGCCTTGGCGAGCATGCCGAGCGGCGTGCCCTGGCCCACGTTCGCGCGAAAGATGTCCCCCGTGGAGATCTTGGGGATCTGCAGGTGCTCCGCGATGAACTGGGCCTGCGTCCCCTTCCCTGCTCCGGGGGGACCGACCAGGACGAGGCGCACTAGTGAGCGCCCACGTGCGTCATCGGAGGAAGCCCTCGTAGTTGCGCAGCATGAGCTGGCTCTCGATCTGCTTCACGGTCTCGAGACCCACACCCACGACGATCAGCACAGCGGTGCCGCCGAACGGCAGCCGGTTGGCACCTGCGGTGAGGTTGAACAGCAGCAGCGGCAGGACCGCCACGAGCCCCAGGTACAGGGCACCGAAGCTGGTGACGCGCGACAGGATGTAGTCGAGGTACTCGGCCGTCGCCCGGCCCGGCCGGATGCCGGGCACGAAACCGCCGTACTTCTTCATGTTGTCGGCGACCTCGACCGGGTTGAACGTGATCGCGACGTAGAAGTACGTGAAGAAGACGATCAGGCCGAAGTAGATCGCCAGGTAGATCGGGTGGTCGCCCCTGACGAGGTAGCGGTTGACGTACTTGGACAGCTCCTCGTTGGTCCAGACCTGGCTGAGCAGCTGCGGGAGGTACAGCAACGAGCTCGCGAAGATGACCGGGATGACACCGGCCTGGTTGACCTTGAGCGGGATGTAGGTGCTCGTCCCGCCGTACATCCGCCTGCCGATCATGCGCTTGGCGTACTGCACGGGCACCCGGCGCTGCGCCTGTTCCACGAACACGACGAGGGTGATCACGACGATGGCGAGCAGGATCACGCCGGTGAGCTTGAAACCGCCGTTGGTCGTGCGGGCGATCCCGAGCCCCTGGGACGGCATCGAGGAGATGATCGACGTGAAGATGAGCACGGACATGCCGTTGCCCACACCGCGGTCGGTGACCAGCTCCCCCAGCCACATGATCACGGCAGTTCCGGCGGTGAGCGTGATGACCAGCGTGGTGATCTTGAAGATCGAGGTGTCCGGGATGATCCGCTCGTTGCAGCCCTGGATGAGGTTGCCGGAGCGGGCCAGCGCCACGATGCCCGTCGACTGCAGGATCGCCAGCGCGACCGTGAGGTAGCGGGTGTACTGGGTCAGCTTCGCCTGACCGGACTGGCCCTCCTCCTTGAGGGTCTCCAGTCGCGGGATCACCACGATGAGCAGCTGGATGATGATCGAGCTGGTGATGTACGGCATGATCCCGAGCGCGAACACGCTCAGCTTCAGCAGCGCGCCACCGCTGAACAGGTTGATCAGGCCGTAGAGGCTCTGGTCCTTGACCTGGTCGAGGCAGGTCTGGATGGCGACGTAGGAGACACCGGGGCCCGGCACGACCGAGCCGAGCCGGTAGACGCCGATCATCGCCAGCGTGAAGAGCAGCTTCCGCCGAAGATCAGGCGTGCGGAAGGCCCGTACGAAAGCGGTGAGCACGGGATCCTCCTGGCATCCGGTCCGTGGGGGTTCCGGGTCGCTGTGACGGTCGCGGTCGGGGAACTGGACGCCGACGTGGGTGCCGGCGCGCAGGCTGGGATGACGGGTCAGTCCGTCCGCGGAACTCTAACAGCCAGACCCGGGGACGCTGAGGGCCATCGCGTCCCCTGGGGGGAGCGCGACGGCCCTGACGTGCGAGAGCTACAGCTCGGTGGTCGAACCACCGGCAGCGGCGATCTTCTCCTTGGCGCTCGCGGAGAAGGCGTGGGCGGTCACCTCGAGCTTGACGGCGAGGTCACCGCCGCCGAGCACCTTGACGAGGCTGTTGTCGCGCACCAGCCCCTTGGCGACGAGCTCCTCGACCCCGACGGTGCCACCCTGCGGGAAGCGCTCGGCGATCTTGTCGAGGTTGACGACCTGGTACTCGGTACGGAACCGGTTCTTGAAGCCCTTGAGCTTGGGCAGCCGCATGTGCAGCGGCATCTGCCCGCCCTCGAAGCGCGCAGGCACCTGATAGCGGGCTTTGGTGCCCTTGGTGCCGCGGCCGGCCGTCTTGCCGCGCTTGCCGCCCTCGCCGCGACCCACGCGGGTCTTGGCGGTCTTGGCACCGGGCGCGGGGCGCAGGTGGTGGACCTTGAGGGTCACGGTTACTCGACCTCCTCGACGACCACCAGGTGGCGGACGGTGTGGATCATGC
>JBHEMB010000319.1:0-3301 GCA_046262855.1 Mycobacteriales bacterium
CTAGGCGCCGAGCACCGGTCGGGCTACCTTCTTGCCCCTGTCGCGAGCGACGAGGGTCAGCCCTGTCGCCAGGAGGGCAACGGACAGAAGGATGCCCGGAAGCGGCAGGTCCGGGCTACCCGGCCCACCGGTCGGCTTGGCGGCACCCCAAGGAGCAGCCGAGCTGGCGCCGGACCCCTGGACTCGCACCGTGGTGCGGCCAGGCGTGCCCGCCACTGGCGTGCCATTGGAGGTGTTGTACTGCACGGCGTTGATCACGTACCAACCGGGGCCCTCCGTCGAGGGCACGGTCACGTTGGCCGTGAAGCCACGACTGCTCTGGTTGACGCCACCGGGGAGCACCGGGCCGGTACGGCTGTTCCAGCGAAGCTCTATCGGGGTGACGCTGCTCGATGCGGCGGCAAAGTTGCGCCCGGTGACCGTAACGGTCCCGCCGGGTGCCACGACCTTCGGACTCGAGCTGGTTGTCGCCAGGATCCCGCAGGCCCAAGCGGCCGAGGCGAAGATGGCGATTGGAATCGCGGCACTGCAGATGAAGAGAAAGCCGACTCGGCGTCTCATGGGACTCCTCCTGTTGGGACTACTTGTTCCCTTGAGTATCGGGGCAACGGGCAATGTATGTCAAGTACTTGTATGCAAAACGAACTATATGGCGCAAAAAGGTAGCCACCCCCCCGCCGAAAGTGGTACGGCTGAAGGGGTAGACTCCCCGCCTCGGCTTGAAGGTAGCAGGCCTCGCCAAAAATCACGCAGTTCGGTCCGACCGGGAAGCCGGCCGCGCCAACAGCGTCAAGCCGATGGATATGAGGGCGGCGAGCGCCAGCCCAATGCCAAGGACGAGCAGGATGGTCTTGGCTACCGTGCGCAGGCCCGGCTTCTCGAACACGACGCGCGCGCTGCCTATGTCCTGCTTGTTCGAGTCCATGGTGCCCGAGCGGGTATCGCTCCAGACGGCGATGGCCGATGAGTCATCGGACGCCAGCCCGAGGCGACTGCCTAGGTCCGGCAGCTCGCGCTCGTTTCCATACCCGACCCTCGAGTCGAACGCCATGCCCGAAAGGGTGACGCTCGGGGCGAAGCTCTTGCCGTGATCGAACGAGGACTGCAGTGACACGTCGTTCTTCACGTTCCGGGGATCCTCGCGGCGGTCGTAGTAGACGACATCGAGGCGTCCGTCCGGCGCGACGTCGAGCCGTGGCAGGTATTGCGAGGTTCCGTCGCGCTCGGGAGTGTCGTTCACGCGAGTCGGCCCATCCCAGGTCGACGCCCCGGCCGGAAGGGACCAGACCAGGACGTCGGAGGATCCCAGCCGCCCGTCCTGAAAGCCGGCATAGACCCGTCCGCTGACCTGATCCACCGCGACCGAGGGGAACGGCGGAAGGAACGCCACGAACCGCTCGGTGGGCACGAGCCGACGCTCGACCACGGATTCCTCCCAGGTTGCGCCGCGGTCGAGCGAACGTGACAGCACGAGCTGGAAGCGGCCGGAGTACGGCCGGCCACCGCGGCCCAGGTGCTCTCCCTCGTAGTCGAGGCGGTCCTCGCCAAGGTCGAGGTAGAGCACGTACACCTCCCCGTGCGGTCCGACTGCCGTCGAGGGGGCGACCGCGCGTGACCTGGTGGTGGAGTTGACGCGCACGGGCCGGTCCCAGGTAGTGCCGCCGTCGCTCGAGCGGGATACGAGGATGGGGTTCCCCGGAGCGGTGAACTTCAGCACCCCCACATCCGTGTCGGCCCGGAGGTAGCTGAGGTAGAGCCGCCGCGGGTCCTTGGGGTCGGCGGCCAATCGAACCTGGAAGGCGAGCCGGCCGAGGACCTTGCGCGGCTTGGACAGCGTGCGGCCGCCGTCCGTCGAGCTCGCGTACCATCCCGCGTGGGGTACGTTTCCATTCCCCTGGAGCGTGACATAGGACAGGTGAAGCTTGCCGTCGGCCGTGAAGGTCACGTCGGGTGCGAAGCACTTGTGCTCCTCTCCGGGAGGGATCTCGATGGGGATCCGGGACCAGCGCGAGCCTCCGTCCTGGGAGACATGCAGAGCGCAGGCATAGCGCGGCCCGTCGATGCGGTTGGCCACCGCCAGGTTCTGGGGTCGGCGCGGGTTGCGCGCGATCGTCGGTGAGTTGTTGGCGCTGATGTCGCCCTTGCTGGCGGCGCCCTGGTTGACCGGGGAGTCCCCATCCGGCACGCGAGCGACGGGCTCCGTGTCGGTCAAGGCCCCGACTGCGACCGCCGCGGCCCCCGCGAGCAACAGCGTGACCGCGACCGGCCACCGCTGCAACTGCTTCAAGAGCTCTCGCCCGCGGATACCCAAATCCCCCTGCACTCTCGCTCATTTGGCCGGTCCCGGCCGAGGATAGCTCGGGCGTACGGGGCGGTCGCCGTCTATTAGGGTCGGCGAGCGCGGCGGGGCGGTCGGCCAGGATCATCGCCGAGCCTGTGGCCAGCGCGACGGGCTTGTCCTCGGCACCCCGCACCTCGGATTCCGCGACGGCCACGGTCCGCCCGGCGTGCCGGACCCGCCCGCGCGCGATGAGGTCGCGGCCGTCAGGGTGGACGGGTCGCAGGAAGTTGACCTTGAGGTCGATCCCCATGACGGCTGCGCCCGCCGGGGCGGTCGTCTGGATCGCGGAGATGAGCGCGGCATCGGCGAGCATCGCTATCACGCCGCCCTCGACGGTGCCCAGGGGGCTGCACAGCCACGCCTGGGGGCAACTGGAAGACAGCGTGCCCGGCGCCGACCTCGACGGGCTGGAGGCCGGTCAGGAAGTGCAGCGGGGGATGGGGAACGCCTCCGGTCAGGTGAGCCTCGAGCACTTCGAGCCCGCTCATCCGATCCCAGACCTCCTGGGGCAGCACCTCGCCGAGCTCCGCACGCTCGAAAGGATCGGGTGACGTCGGCTCGGCGTCGGCCCCTGCCGCTCCCGGGGGCGGGTTGGCCGTCGGCGGCCCCGCGGCCGGTCTGACAAAGCACAGCGAGCTGCCGTCTGCCAGCAGGCGCCCTCGCTCGTCGACGATCTGAACACTCGACAGCACTAGCGAGCGGCCCCCGTGGACAGGTCGGCTGCGCGCGAGCAGGGTGTCCCCGGCGCGCAGGCCGTAGCAGCCGCAGCGAGAGCTCGGAGGTGACGTAACCCGTCGCCGCCGGCAGCGCGCTGTGGACCCCGCAGCCGAGCGGACAGTCGGCGAGGATTGCGAGCGTTCCAGCGGAGATGAGACCCTGTGGGCTCAGCAGCCAGCGCGTGGCCGGCATGGAGAACGTGGCGCTGCCGAGACCGACCTCCGTCAGAGCCATGCCGACCAG
>JBHEMB010000320.1:0-7324 GCA_046262855.1 Mycobacteriales bacterium
TCTGTGCCTGCCCACTGCGACCAGGAGCCGGCGTAGAGCCGTCCTGGCGGGAGCCCGAGGTGCTCCGCGACCAGCAGGGCGTGACACGCGGTCACGCCTGAGCCGCAGTACGAGACCCACCCGGGTCGCAGTCCGGCGTACCGCATGCGCAGCTCAGGCACCGGCAGCAGCCGGCCCTGACTGTCGGTGCTCTCCCGGCACGGCAGGCTGCTGGCTCCCGGAATGTGCCCGGGCCGGGAGTCGATCGGCTCGACCTGACCCCGGTAGCGCTCAGCGGGTCGGGCGTCCACGAGCTGCTGACCGTCGAGGTCATCGATGCCGAGGACCAGCTCCGACGGCCAGGGCACTGCCGTGAAGTGGGCGCGCGGTCGTCGTACCTCGCCTGGGACCCGGGCACCTCGCCAGGCGGTGATGCCGCCGTCGAGCACTGCGGCGCGGTGCCCTGTGACGCGCAGCATCCAGACCAGCCGCGAGGCCATCACGCCGTTGTCGTCGTCGTACGCCACCACGGTGTCGTCGTCTCCGATACCGGCCTGTCGCATGCCTTCGGCGAAGACCTCCGGATCGGGCAGCGGGTGCCGACCGGCGGCGACCGTTGGGGTGCCGGCGAGGTAGGCGTTGAGATCGACGAAGACCGCATCCGGCAGGTGGGCGGCGAGGTAGGCCTCGTGCTCGTCGCGCTCGTCGAGGTACGAGCGCACGTCGGCGAGCACCGTGTCGGGGCGGTCGGAGAGCCAGGCGGCGTCGACGAAGGGTGGCAGCACCTGCTCAGTCTCCGACAACCGCCGCAGTTCCGTTCGTGCGGGTCAGCTGCTCGCAAGACGGGGCGAAACCTCGTGCGGATGGGGCGTGGGTGTTCGATACCGTGCCCGGTTACGACCTTGCTCCCGCAGGGCCGCGCTTCTCCCGAGAGGCGAAGACGTGACCAGCCACGCGTTACCGGCGATGCGCGGCGCACCGGCCCGCTCCCGGTGGCGTCCGCTGCTGCGGGGCCGCGGCGCCGAGTGCGCAGCACTCGACGGGCAGCTCACGTCCATCGCCGCTGGGCAGAGCTCGGTGCTGGTGATGCGTGGCGAGGCGGGCGTCGGTAAGACCGCCTTGCTCGACTACGTCGCCGAGCGAGCCTCGGGGTGTCGTGTCGTGCGGGTGGTGGGCGTGCAGTCGGAGCTGGAGCTGGCGTACGCCGGCCTGCATCAGCTCTGCGTCGGGTTGCTCGACGAGGCAACAGGGTTGCCGGCACCACAACGGGACGGGCTCCAGGTGGCGTTCGGGTTGCAGGAGGGCGGCACCCCGGATCACTTCATGGTCGCCCTCGCGGTCTTGAGCCTGTTGTCCGAGGCAGCACCGCTGGTGTGCCTCATCGACGACGCGCAGTGGCTCGACCGAGCGTCCCTGCAGGCACTGGCGTTCGTCGCGCGGCGGCTGCTCGCGGAGCCGATCGCCCTGGTGTTCGCCGTTCGTGAGCCCACCGACACCCCCGAGCTCGAGGGCTTGCCCGAGCTGGTTCTCCACGGTCTGCCGGACGCCGACGCCCGCTTGCTGCTCGCGTCCGGCATTCACGGTCGGCTGGACGAGCGCGTGCGCGATCGGATCGTGGCCGAGACCCGCGGCAATCCGCTGGCACTGCTGGAGCTTCCTCGGGAGATGACCCCAGCGCAGCGTGCCGGCGGCTTCGGTCTACCCGACGCCGGGTCGCTGGCGAATCGGCTGGAGCAGGTCTTCGCCCGCCGCGTCACGGCGCTCCCCGCCGATTCGGGTCAGCTCCTCCTGATCGCGGCAGCTGAACCCCTCGGCGACGTCACGCTGCTCTGGCGAGCTGCAGAGCGCCTCGGGATCGGACCTGACGCAGCCGCGCCCGCCGAGGCGGCTGGGCTGGTCGAGTTCGCAGCCCGCGTCCAGTTCCGGCATCCGCTCGTGCGCTCCGCCGCCTACCGGGCAGCCTCGCCCAGCGCTCGCCAGCAGGTGCACCGTGCTCTTGCCGACGCCACCGATGCCGACGCGGACCCCGACCGGCGCGCCTGGCACCGGGCGCACGCGACGCCGGGGCTCGACGAAACGGTGGCAGCTGAGCTGGAGCTCTCGGCGGGTCGGGCGCAACGTCGAGGCGGTGCGGCGGCGGCAGCCGCGTTTCTCGAACGGGCAGCAGAGCTGACCCCTGATCCCGTACGCCGAGGCGCGCGTGCTCTTGCAGCAGCCGAGGCCAAGCTGGAGACGGCCGCTCCCGACGCCGCTTCTGCGCTGCTCGCCACAGCCGACCTCTGCCCACTCGACCCGTACCAGCGCGCGTGCCTGCAACGGCTGCGCGCCCAGGTCGTCTTCTCACTCAGCCGTGGCAGCGACGCGGTCCCCCTGCTGCTGGACGCAGCGAGGCGGCTGTCCGCGTTCGACGGCGGTCTCGCCCGCGAGACCTACCTCGAAGCGTTCACCGCGGCCGTCTTCGCCGGCCGGTTCGGAAAACTCGATGATGTGCGAGAGGCGGCAGCGGCCGCGCTCGCCACCCCGGTGGCGTCGCAGCCTCCAGATCCCGTCGAAGCTCTGATGCGCGGGCTGGCCACGGCCATGACGACCGGCTTCAGCGCGGCCGTGCCGCCGTTTCGGCTGGCGCTGGAGGCGTTTCGCGTCGGCGACGACGACGCCACGAACGCCAACCGCTGGCTGTGGCTGGCGTGCCGCATCGCCTGTGACCTGTGGGACGACCAGCTCTGGGACGAGCTGGCCAGTCGTGGGGTGCGCGTCGCACGTGAGGCCGGCGTGCTCAGCGTCCTTCCGATCGCGGCCAGCTATCGCGCCGGCGTGCACCTGCATGCCGGCGAGTTCGCTGCTGCGTCGGCCCTCATCGCGGAATCTGCCGCGATCACGCAGCTGACCGCCACGGCGGCGCTGATCTACACGCCACCGATGCTCGCCGCCTACCGCGGCGACGAGGCCGAGGCGCTTCGACTGCTCGCGGCCGCGCAGCAGGCTGCGCTCGACAGAGGACAGGGCCTGGCGCTGAGCATGATCGACTGCTCGCGCGCGGTGCTCTTCAACGGCCTCGCCCGCTACGAGGAAGCCCTCAGCGCCGCCGAGGCGGCGGCCGCGCACGAGGGTCTCGGTCTGTACGCCTTCGCCTTGCCCGAGCTCATCGAGGCCGCCGCGCGCTGCGGCCGGCCGGAGCTGGCCGCGCCGGCCCTGGACCGCCTGGTAGACCGAACACGTGCGAGCAACACCGATTGGGCCCTCGGGATCGAGGCCCGCTCACGTGCGCTGCTGACGGAGGGGCCCGCGGCCGAAGCGCTCTACCAAGAGGCGGGTGCGCGGCTCAGCAGTGGCCGCGTGGCGTTGCACCTGGCCAGAGCACAGCTCGTGTACGGCGAATGGCTGCGTCGCGAGAACCGTCGACTGGACGCCCGCCAGCAGCTGGCGAAAGCCCAGGACCTGTTCGACAGCTTCGGCGCCAAGGGGTTCGCCGAGCGGGCCCGCCGTGAGCTGTTGGCCACGGGCGAGACCACCCGCAGACGCACGGCGGACACGCTGAACCTGCTGACCCCCCAGGAGTCACAGATCGCCCGACTCGCCAGGGACGGGCTGACGAACCCGGAGATCGCAGCCCAGCTGTTCCTCAGCCCGCGCACTGTCGAGTACCACCTGCGCAAGGTGTTCCCGAAGCTCAACATCAGCTCGCGCAAAGAGCTCCGCGCGGCGTTGGCCAGTGCCCCGGGCCGCCCGGCCGGGGTACCAGACTAGGGATCTCGACGGACTCGAACCCCGAGGCGCCGCGCGAGGGTGAGTGCACACCGCCGACGCGAGGAGCGCGTCAGCGGATCCGCATCGAGAGGCAACAACATGAAGATCGTCGTCATCGGCGGCACCGGCCTGATCGGCAGCAAGGTCGTCGCGAACCTGCGTGAGCGCGGACACGAGGCCGTAGCGGCCGCTCCGAACACCGGCGTCAACACGATCACCGGCGAGGGTCTGGACGCGGCCCTGGCAGGCGCGCAGGTCGTCGTCGACGTCGCCAACTCCCCGTCCTTCGAGGACGCTGCGGTTCTGGAGTTCTTCCAGACCGCCGGTCGCAACCTGTTGAAGGCCGAGGTGAATGCGGGCGTGGGGCACCATGTCGCGCTGACGATCGTCGGCGCCGACCGGGTGCCGGACAGCGGGTACATGCGGGCCAAGGTCGCCCAGGAGCAGCTGATCGAAGAGGCTGGACAGCCGTACACGATCGTCCGTTCCACGCAGTTCTTCGAGTTCCTGCGCGCCGCCGCCGACGCTGCCACCGACGGCGACACCGTGCTGGTCCCGACCGCCAATCTCCAACCGATCGCCGCCGAGGACGTCGCGGCTGCGGTCACCGACGTTGCCGTGTCCGACCCGGTGAACGGTGTCATCGAGATCGCCGGCCCCGCGGCGATCAGCTTTGCCGAGCTCATCCGCGCCGTCCTCGCCGCCGACAACGACCCGCGCACCGTCGTGGGCGACCCGCACGCCCGCTACTTCGGCACGGAGCTCACCGACGCTTCGATCACCCCCGGGCCGGACGCGCGGTTGGGCGCGACCAGTCTCGCCGACTGGCTCGCCGTCCAGCACGCGTAGCCGCACTCGCTCGGAGCGAGATCCGCAACTGCGGCCTGTTGTGTCTCATGATGACGCAGCTGCGGGCCGCTTGCTAGCGTTCCTACCGTGGCTGCGTACCGCATCAACGACGCCGCACAGCTGCTCGGCGTCAGCGACGACACGCTTCGCCGATGGGTCGACGCGGGCCGGCTCGAGGCCGCCGAGCAGGGCGGCCGGCGCGTGCTCGAAGGGGCGGAGCTGGCCAGGTTCGCCCGCGAGCGCGCCGACAGCGCCGTCGCGCTCGACACCGGACCCATCGTCTCGGAGTCGGCCCGAAACCGCTTCACGGGGATTGTCACCCGGGTCGTGAAGGACACGGTCATGGCCCAGGTCGAGATCGCCGCCGGACCCTTCCGGGTCGTGTCGCTGATGAGCGCGGAAGCGGCCACCGAGCTCGGCCTCGAGCCGGGTGTGCTCGCCGTGGCCAGCGTCAAGTCCACGAACGTAGTGGTCGAGGTCCCGGCCCAGCCGTGAAGCGCCTCGTCCTCGCTGTTGCCCTCGCTGCCGCCTGCAGCACGTCGCCCAGCTCCGACGTCGAGAGCATCACCGTCCTCGCTGCCTCGTCGTTGACCGCCAGCTTCACCCGGCTCGGCGCCGACTTCGAGGCCGCCCACCCAGGCACGCACGTGACGTTCAGCTTCGCGGCCAGCTCAGCCCTCGCCCAGCAGCTCCTCGCCGGCGCTCCCGCGGACGTCTTCGCGGCCGCGAGTGCCAAGAGCATGCACCAGGTTGCCGACCTGACCAGCCGCGCCAAGCCCTTCGCCCGCAACGTCGCAGAGATCGCCGTCGCCCCCGGCACGTCCGTGACGACGCTTGCGGACCTCGCCCGGCCGGGTCTGAAGGTCGCCTTGTGCGAGGTCGCCGTACCGTGCGGCGAGGTGGCCGAGCAGGTGCTGACCAAGGCGCATCTGAGGGTGCGCCCGGTAACCCGCGGGCTCGACGTCAAGGGCACCCTCGGGTACGTCCTGAACGGTTCGGCCGACGCGGCGATCGTGTACTCGACTGATGTGCGCGCGGCCGGCAACAGGGTCCACGGCATCGAGATCCCGAGCAGCCTCAACGCCGGTACGGACTACCAGATCGCGACCCTTGCCGAGAGCGGGCACCAGGCGCTGGCTCGCGCCTTCGAGCACTTCGTGCTCTCATCACAGGGCCAGGCGACGCTGGCCCACGCTGGTTTCCTGCCACCGTGAGCCGTCGGCGTCGCACGCCATGGAGCCTGATCGGTCCCGCCGGTCTGGGCCTGCTGTTCCTGGTCGGCCCGCTGCTCGGACTCGTGCTCCGAGCACCCTGGAGCAAGCTGGGTGGCCTGCTGGCCGAGCCTGCCGTCGTCCAGGCGCTGCGGCTGTCACTTCTCAGCGCAGCCCTGGCGACCATGCTCTCCCTCGTCCTCGGCGTACCACTGGCGTGGGTGCTGGCGCGGCTCGACTTCCCCGGCCGGCGGGTGGTGCGGGCACTCGTCACGTTGCCCCTCGTCCTCCCGCCGGTCGTCGGTGGCGTCGGCCTGCTGTTCGCCTTCGGCCGCCGCGGCGTCTTCGGCCCTGCCCTGCACGACCTCGGCGTGGACCTGTCGTTCACGACGACGGGCGTCGTGCTTGCTGAGGCTTTCGTCGCCATGCCCTTCCTGGTCGTGACCGTGGAAGGCGCGCTCGCTGCTGGCGACCGCCGCTACGAGGAAGCCGCCGCCACTCTCGGCGCATCCGGGTGGACCACCTTCCGACGTGTGACGTTGCCCCTCGTCCGCCCCTCGGTCGCAGCGGGGTCGGCGCTCTGCTTCGCCCGCGCGCTCGGCGAGTTCGGCGCCACCATCACCTTCGCCGGCAACCTGCCGGGCCGGACGCAGACGATGCCGCTCGCGGTGTACCTGGCTCTCGAGAGCGACCCCGACGCGGCGATCGCGCTGGCCCTCGTGCTGCTGGCGCTCAGCGTCCCCGTGCTCGTGGCCCTGCGCGAGCGCTGGTTGCGACCATGAGGCTGGACACCGAGGTACGGGTGACGCGCGGCGACTTCCTGCTCGACGTCGAGCTCACTGTCGACGACGGCGAGGTCGTGGCCGTCCTCGGACCGAACGGTGCAGGGAAGACCACCCTGCTCAGAGCCCTCGCCGGCCTGGAGCCCTACGACGCGGATCGCATCGCCGACGTGGGTTTCGTCTTCCAGGACTACCGCCTCTTCCCGCACCTGTCCGCGCGCGACAACGTCGCCTTTCCCTTGCGCAGCAAGGGAAAGCGCCACGCCGAGGCTCGTGTCGTAGCTGCCGGCTGGTTGACCCGCCTCGGGGTGGCAGAACAGGCCAGCCTGCGTCCCGAACAGCTCTCGGGTGGGCAGGCACAACGGGTCGCGCTCGCGCGGGCGCTCTGCTCCTCCCCCGGGCTGCTGCTGCTCGACGAACCGCTCGCGGCACTCGACGCTGCGACCCGAGGGGACGTCCGGCATGTGCTGCACCAGGAGCTCGACCAGTTCGCAGGCCCGACGGTGCTCGTGACGCACGAACCGCTCGACGCCCTGTCGCTGGCGGACCGGGTCGTCGTGCTCGAGAGCGGCCGGGTGGTCCAGCAGGCGACTCCACGTGAGCTCGTACGGCGGCCCGCGACTGCCTTCGTCGCGGCGCTCGGCGGCCTGAACCTGCTGCGGGGAACGGCCGCCGACGGACTGCTGACGCTGGACGGAGGCGGGTCCCTGGTCCTCGGGGCCCGCGGGCTGTCCGGTCGGGCCCTTGCCGTCGTAC
>JBHEMB010000321.1:0-15594 GCA_046262855.1 Mycobacteriales bacterium
TGTGCGGCGGCAGCTGCTGCACGACATCGGCGTCGACCGCACCCTCAAGCTCGGCACCGGCCTGGCGGATACGGCGACCGCCAGCTTCGTGACCTCGACCCGCGTCGTGCTGGTCGTCGCCGGCGGCGTGCTGCTGCTGCTCTCCGGCGTGACCGCCCGCCTCCTCAGCAGGCCCGCGCCGTCCAGGTAGTGCGGGATCAGCCTCAGGAAGCGCCGCACGCCACGCGGGTCATCCCGCAGTGGCGGTGTGGACCCGCTCGACGATCCGGGTGAGCACGTCGGGGTCGGTCTCGGGCAGCACACCGTGGCCGAGGTTGAACACGTGGCCCTCGGCGGCACGACCGTCCTCGAGCACCCGGTCCACCATCCCCGAGACGACCTCCCACGGAGCGAAGACCACGGTCGGGTCGAGGTTGCCCTGCACCGCCTTGCCCGGGCCGATCCGCTCGACGGCAGCGGACAGCGGCACCCGGAAGTCGACCCCGACGACATCGGCGCCGGCCGCTCCCATGTCGTGCAGCAGCTCGCCGGTGCCCACGCCGAAGTGGATCCGCGGCACGTCGGCGACACCCGCGAGGATCCGAGCTGAGTGCGGCTGCACGAACGACCGGTAGTCGGTCGCCGGAAGCACCCCCACCCACGAGTCGAACAGCTGCACGGCCGAGGCGCCGGCATCGACCTGCACCCGCAGGAAGGCCAGCGTGATGTCCGCCAGCCGCTCCATCAGCTGGTGCCAGAGTGCCGGGTCGCCGTACATCAGGGCCTTGGTCCTGCGCTGGTCCTTCGACGGCCCGCCCTCGACGAGGTAGGACGCCAGCGTGAACGGCGCCCCCGCGAAGCCGATCAGCGGCGTCTCGCCGAGCTCCTTGACGAGCAGCCCGACCGCTTCCGTGACCTCCGGCAGCCCGTCGAGCAGGCCGGGCAGGTCGGCGGCCGTCCGGAACGGGTTCGCCACCACTGGCCCGACGCCGGGCACGATGTCGAGGTCCACTCCGACGGCCTTCAGCGGCACCACGATGTCGCTGAAGAAGATCGCTGCGTCGACGCCGAAGCGCCGTACCGGCTGGAGCGTGATCTCGGTGACGAGGTCCGGCCGGAAGCAGGACGCGAGCATGCCGATACCCTCGCGCAGCGCGCGGTACTCGGGCAGCGCCCGACCCGCCTGCCGCATGAACCAGACCGGGGTGTGAGGCACCGGCTCGCGGCGGCAGGCCTTCAGGAACGCGGACACAGCCCAGACGCTAGTCCCACGATTTGTCGGACACCCATGCCACCGTGAAACGCATGAACGAACCGATCGAGATGCTCTGCAAGGACTGCGACGCCGTCGCGATGTTCGTGCAGCCCGACACCGACGACCCCGTCGACGACCTGATGTGCATCATCTGCGGGACCGCGATCACCTTCGCGGGCGTGCTGCTGCCAGAGCGGCGGGCCGCTTAGCCGGCGGCGAGCAGGGCCACGCCGCCGAGCGTCCCCACGACCCCGGCGACCTGGATGGGGCGCAGCCGCTCGTCGTGCACCTGCCTCGCCAGCAGCACGGTGACCACGGGGTAGAGCGACGCGAGTACCGCGACGACGCTCAGCAGCCCGGCGCGCGAGGCGATCGCGAAGGCCGCATTGGCCCCCAGGTCGCCGACACCGACGGCCGCGAGCAGCGGCAGGTCGGACTCGACCAGCTCGCGCGACGAGCGCCGCACGAGCCAGAGCGCGACAAGCAGGCCGACGGAGCTGCCGCGCATCACCAGCAGCGTCACGACGATCGAGCCGCTGCCGCCCTTGCTGCCCTCCGCGACGAGCACGGCCACCGATCCGAACGCGACCGCTGAGACCACGGCCAGCAGCAGGGGACGCACTGGCGCGCCGCCGCTGAGCTCCGGTCCGCTGGCGAGGATGACGCCGCCGAGCGCGACCGCGATGCCGGCGAGCTGCAGCGCGCTCGGCGTCTCACCGCGCGCGAGCCCTACCACGACGGGTACGACGGCACCGGCCGCTGCGATCGGGGCGATCACGCCCATCGTCCCCGCCGCCAGCGCCGCGTAGAAGGCACCCAGTCCGATCAGCCCTGCCACGCCCGCGACGGGTCCGGCCCAGAGGTGGTCCGGGTGCTGGCCGAGCGTCAATGCGAAGGGCACGAGCAGCACCAGCGCGAGGCCCTGGGAGACGCCGACGACCACCAGTGCGTGCAGCCGCCTGGCCGCCGTACCCCCGAGGAAGTCCGACGTGCCCCAGAGCAGGCTGGACAGCAGCGCGAGGAGGACGGGCACGCCCGAGACCTTAAGGATGTCGGCGTGCCGTGGGGGAAACGGCCCCGTACCGCCGTACCGTGGAGGAGTGACCGTCCCTTTGTCGACGCCGACGGTCTTCTCGCGCGCGGTCGACGGGCTGCACGCGGCGATCCGCGGGACGGCCCGGCCGGGGACGCTCGAGATCCACGAGGTGCCCGCGCCGCGCCGGCTGGCGCCCCACGCGGTGGCGTTCAGCGCCGAGGTGCTCAAGGACGGCGACGAGGTCGCGACCGGGCGGTTCGTGGTGTTGCACGACCCCGACGGTCAGGACGGCTGGCGCGGTGACACCCGGGTCGTGGCGTTCGTCAGCGCCGACGTCGACCCGGAGATGGCCGGTGACCCGGCGCTGGCCGAGGTCGGCTGGAGCTGGCTCAAGGACGCCCTCGACGGCCGCGGTGCCGAGCACCAGGCCGCGGGCGGGACCGTGACGCGGACCGCGTCGCTGACGTTCGGGCTGGTCGAGGACCCGCAGGAGACCAACGAGGTCGAGGTGCGCGCGTCCTGGAGCCCGCTGGCCGCCGTCGACGGGTCGCTCGACCTCGGCGTGCACCTGCTCGCGTGGTGCGACCTGCTCTGCATGACCGCGGGCCTGCCGCCGGTGGGCGTCACCCGGCTGCGCTAACTCCTTGTGATCCACGCGGAGTTAGCTCACTTTTGGCGCGCCTCAAAGTGCGTCAACGCCGCGTGGATCACCGGAGAGGGAGCGCCCGGCGAAGGGGTCAGCGGCCGGCGCGGTCGCTCATCCGGCGCAGCGCTGCCGCCTCGGACTGCTGCGGCAGTGCCTGGAGGACCTCGGGCGGCGGTACGACGGCAGAGGAGGGCCGCGGGAGGCGCAGCGTGAGCGTGGTGCCCTCGCCGCGCCGGGAGTCGACCTCAAGGGCGCCGCCGGACAGCCGGGCCCGCTCGCGGAGCAGGCCCAGGCCGACGTGCCGGCCGCGGTCGGGACGGACGGCCGCCGGGTCGAAGCCGGGACCGGTGTCGCGGACCTGCGCGATGACGGCGTCCTCGAGCACCTGCAACGAGACGACCGCGTCGTCGACGTCAGCGTGCTTGACGACGTTGAGCAGCGCCTCCTGGAAGAACCGGTAGACGGTGACGGCCGAGGCGAGCGGCAGCGGGTACGGCGACTCCGGCCACTCGACCTTGACCTCGAGGCCGTAGCGGGAGTTCATGTCGAGCCGCAGCCCGCCGACCGCCGACGCGAGGTCCCCGTCGCGCAGTGCGGGCGGCCGGGTGCGCGCCATGACGGCGCGGACCTGCTCCTCGGCGTCCTCGACGTAGTCGCTGATCTTGGCGATGTCGGCGTCCCCGGCGAGCATGGACCGGGCGATCATCAGCGACTGGGCGACGGTGTCGTGCAGCTCGGCGGCGAGCTGGCCGCGAGCGCCTTCCTCGGCGGCGACCAGACCGGACAGCAGCTCGAACACGCCGGCGCCGGCGGTCTCGGCCTCGCGGCGGTGCCGCTCACCGAGCTCGTCGGCGACGCGCACCCGCAGGTGCAGTGCGTCCAGCGTGCGGGCGAGGTCCCCGACCTCGACGGAGGACTTGGCGACCATCCGGGTGCTGGCGACGGGCAGGCCCGGCTCGGCGAGCCGCCGGGCAGCGTCCTCGTGCAGTGACTGGAGCGCCCCTGCGAGCTGGATCGCGGCGATCACCGAGCAGAGCACGACGAGCAGGCCGGCGCAGGCTCCGGCGGCCAGTGCGTGTACGGCGGAAGGGCTCAGCGCGTGGTCGGCGCGCAGCACCGCCGCTGCCACCCCGCAGACGGTGAGGACCGCACCCCCCACGAGAAGTGCGGCCCAGACAGCGAGCGGCAGCCCGCCCCGACGACTCACCGCAGGATGCCTGTCGTGGTCCAGTCCGCGGCGGGCCGGCTGGGAGCGGGCGCAGCGTCCATGCCGCCCGCACCGACCAGGTCAGGATCGGCAGCCAGCGCGATGGCACCGAGCAGGGAGGCGACGGCCCGCTCGACCAGGTGCAGCTCCTCGACGATGTCGTCGACGCCGCCGTCGGCCTCGGCCAGCCGCGCCAGCCGGTCAGCGGACTCGCGCAGCACCATGAGCGCCGGTGCGGTCGCGGCGCCGAGGTCGGCGATGCCACGAGCGGCCGAGCCTGCGATCTCCGCCTGCTCGCTCGCCGTACGCGCTTGCTCGTGCAGGTCCGCGACCGACAACCAGCCCTGAGCCTGCCCGACGAGCACCTCGGCGAGCCGGATGTCGGCGCGGCCGAAGGCAGGTGAGCCGACGCCGCGATGGATGAGCAGCACAGCCATCGGGCCGGACGGGGCGTCGAGGACGGCCGAGCACCAGGGACGTCCGGCCTCGACGCCGACGCTGACGCCCTTGGCACCGAGGGCACGCATGACCCACGGCTCGTCGAAGACCTCGGACTCGACGCGGACCCGCTGCGGGGCGCCGCTCTCGTCACCCGCGTAGCGGACCGGACCGTCGGCGGCGAGCAGCACCAGCTCCACGTCCGCGCCGCCGAACAGCCGCGCCGCGGCCGTGACGACGACCCGGGCGGACGAGTCGGAGCTGCGGCCGGTGGCGCGCTCCTGGCCCGAAGCGAGCTCGGCGAACAGCCGGGCTTCCTGCGACCGGCGGGTCTGCTGGTCATAGGAGGTCCAGAGCAGGGCCAGCGGTACGACGAGGCCGAAGAGCCCCAGTGGTGCCGTCATCCCGAGGTACGCGGCAAGCAGGCCGATCGAGCTGTTCCCCGCGGTGTGCACCAGGGACAGCGGGAACGACGTGACGAGCATCGGCAGGAACGGCCGCTGGCTGGTGACGGACACGGCCAGGGCGACCAGCGTGTTGTTGACGAGGAAGAAGGCGCCGAGACCGGCGATCGCTCCGGGCACACCTCCGCCGAGCGCCCCGGCGATCAGCGAGGCGAGCGCGGCGCCGGTCCCGAAGACGGCAAGGTTGAAGAGCTTCTTGAGCGCAGGTCGCTGCAGAGCGGTCTGCGCGGCGAGGACGCCGAGGAGCACGCCGAGCGTGGTCCAGCTGCCGGTACCCACGACCAGGGCTGCGCCGAGGGCGCTCTCCGTGAGCGAGAAGCTCCACGACTGGCGGCCGAACTGCAGGTTGACGACGGCCATCTCGGAGGCGGCCACGACGAGCGCCAGCAGCGGCACCGCCCACCAGGCCGGGCTCGCGACGTCGTCGAAGCAGGTCGCGAGCACGCCGACAGCCGCTGTGGCCGCCGCAACCGTGCTGACGACCCGCTTGGGGGTCACGACCCGTCGCCCCAGTCCCCCGCGGACCACGAGGACGCGGACCACGAGCTTGCCGACCAGGCGCTTGCCGACCAGGAGCTGGCCGACCACGAGCTGGCCGACCACGAGCTGGCGGACCACGACGAGGCGTCGAAGTCGGCCTCTCCGGAGGCGTCACCACTGCCGTCGAGGGCCTGGCCGTCCGTTCCCGCGCACACGGTCGTTGTGGTGCTGACCAGGCCCGCGCCGTCCCGGTGGCTCTTGACGTCGTTCGCCGCGCAGCGGATCGAGGACTTCACCTGGATCGGGGTGGCGTCCGGGTTCGCGGCGAGCAGGATGGCTGCCAGTCCGGAGGTCACCGCGGTGGCCTGGCTGGTGCCCGAGCCGCGGAAGAGCCCGTCCGCGAGGTGCCTCGTAGTGGGCTGCTGCTCGATGATCGAGCCCTGCGGCAGCAGACCCAGCACGTCGACACCGCTCGCGATGACGTCCGGCTTGGGGTAGCCCTGCACGACGTCCGAGCCGCTGAACGGTGCCACCCGTCCGGTGCTGATGTCAGCGGCGCCGACGGTGAGGACCCGCGGGTCGAAGCCGGGGTCGCCGACCTTGCCCCGCTCGTTGCCGGCAGCGACCACCACGGTCACGCCTGCGGCACGCACCGTCTCGACGGCGTCCGTGAGGGGGTCGGCGCCGTAGGCCTTCTGCGGGCGGTCGTGGGAGAGCGCCAGGTTGGCGACGTCGACGTCGGCTGCGTGCTGGGTGATCCACTCGAGACCACCGAGGACGCGCGACAACGACGTACTGCCGTCCGCCTTGGCGACCCGCACGTTGAGGACGGTGGCTCCAGGGGCCACACCGAGCGCCTTACCGGCCGTGCCGGGCGCGGCCCCGCCGGCGAGCACGCTCGCCATGAAGGTGCCGTGTCCGTAGCCGTCGGGATAGGTCCCGCCGGTGCGAAGCTGCCCCGGGACAGAGGCGTCGACCGCGTCCACGAGCCGGCCCGAGGCGCGGCTGAGGGCTGCGGTGTCAGAGACGCCGGTGTCGACCAGGGCGACCCGGACCCCCTGACCGGCACCGGCACGACCGGCGGGAGCGGCGAGGCCCTCGGAGGCGAGTGACGCGCCGAGGCCGCCCTTGTCGCCCGCGCTGGCCAGCTGGACGGAGTTGTCCAGATCGAGCCCACGGACCCCGGGGGTACGGGCGAGGCGCGCCAAGGCGTCCGCCTTGCCGCGCACGACAGCCATGTCGAGGGTGCGGAGCCGACCCACGACCGTGACTCCGGCGACGTCTCGAGGGGCTCCGTCGAAGGAGACCACGGCCTGCAGCTGGGGCCCGGCTGGCAGCGCTAAGAGCGCCCCCGCGCCGAGGACCGCCCCGACCACCGCCCCCGCAGAGGCACGGCTTACGGCGGCAGATCGGGTCACAGACATCCTCCTGAGTCCAGTGTTCGTCCCTCCTTCGGCAGCCGGAGCGCCCAACTGCAGTCCTGCGGCGTCTTGTCAGCCGAACGGAGTAACGAGGGGCAGTGGGCCAGTTGGAGCAACTTCTTGCTACAGGCCAGTGATCTGTCAGCCGAAAGACGGTGTAGACGCAGGGATCGACCCTGCGCAGCACAGTGGTGGAGGACGCGGTGGCTGCCGGTCTCGAGGGCGCGCTGGACAGCATTCCGGGGCAGGCTGGGGAGAACCCCGGCTTCTCCGCCATGGTCGTGGACGACCACCCGCTCGTTCGCGAGTCGATGGTCAACCGCCTCAAGATGATGGGCGCCCGCGAGGTCGTGGAGGCCGCCACGATCGGTGAGGCCCGCGCCCGCGCCAACCTCTCCGGCCCGCGTGAGCTGTGCGTGCTCGACCTCGGCCTGCCCGACGGCTCCGGCCTCGACCTGCTCGCCGACCTGCGCTCCGCCGGCTGGCAGCGCCTCGTCGTGCTGTCCGCGGCCGACGACCCCTACAGCGTCCGGGCCGCCTTCGTGGCCGGGGCCCAGGGCTACCTGCTCAAGTCCGCTTCGCCCGTCGTCGTCGCTGACGGTGTGCGCCGGGTCCTCGACGGCGGCGTCTACGCCGACCCGTCGGTGGCCTCGCTGCTCGCTGCCGGCCTACGAGGGGGCCCGGTCGACACCGTCGTGTCCGAGCTGTCCGGCCGAGAGGTCGATGTGCTGCGCCTGGTCGCCGACGGCCAGTCCAACAAGCAGATCGGCGACGAGCTCGGCCTGTCCGCTCTGACCGTGAAGTCCCACCTCGCGCGGATCGCCCGCAAGCTGGGCACCGGTGACCGCGCCGAGATGGTTGCCCTCGCGATGCGCGCAGGTGTGATCCGCTAGGCCCTGACCCGCCCGGATCGGTAGGGTGCGCGCAACCCACCCAGCTCGTCCGCTCCTACCCGGAGTTCCCGTGCGCCTGCCACGACGCGCCTTGCTCGCAGCGATCGCAGCGACAGCCGCCTGCCTCGCCCAGCCGTCGCCGGCCGCGTCCCGACCGGGCCTGCATGTGTCCGGAAGCCGCATCGTGGACGGCGCGGGCCACACCGTCGTCCTGCGCGGGATCAACCGCGCCGGGACCGAAGGTGGCGGCGGCGCCAGCAACGTCCCGGTCACGGACGCCGAGATCGGCTGGAGCGGCAGCGACCACGCGAGCTCCTGGCACGCCGGCGCCGTTCGCGTTCTCCTCGGCTCGGCGCAGTGGACGGGCGGCTGCAAGGGCCTGGCCGCCCAGCCAGCGTCGTACCAGCGAAGGATCGATGCCGAGGTCCGCTGGATCACGTCCCGCCACATGGTCGCCCTGCTCGACCTGCACACGAGCACGGCGGGATGCACGGCCGTAGCCCGCCATGCCATGCCCGACGCGCCGCTGGCGCAGCAGTTCTGGACCAGCGTCGCCAGGCACTACGCCACGAACCCGCTCGTCGCCTTCGAGCTCTACAACGAGCCGCACTGGGTGACGGAGGCGGTGTGGCGCAACGGTACGGCGAAGGCGACCTTCCAGGACTGCGACCCGCAGCTGCCGCTGCCCGCACGGCTCGCCTGCCAGGCCACGTCGCCGCGCTACCAGGCTGTCGGCATGCAGGAGCTGTACGACCTCGTTGCCCGGGCTGCCCCCGGCCACCTGATCGTCGTCGACGGCTACGACTGGGCGACCGTTCCCCCGGCGCGCCCGCTCGTCGGCCGGCCCGTGTACGCGGTGCACCCCTACACCTGCCCTGGGCCCGGCGCGTGCCAGTCGGCGGCGTACGCGCACGCGAACGTCGGGGTGCTGAGGCGCTGGCTGCCGCTGTCGAGGCGAGCGCCGATCTGGGTGACCGAGTTCGGATGGCCGTCCAAGGCGCCGTTCCGGGACGTGGACGGATCCGGCTACTACCGCGAGACGATCCGCTTCCTGGAGAGCCAGCGGCCGGCCTGGGGCTGGCTCGCCTTCGCCTTCGACGGCTCGAGCAGCGGCGCGTTCACGCTGACCTCGGACACCTCCACCTACGTGCCGAACTCGACCGGGGCGCCCGTGTTCCGCGGATTGCACCGCTTCTCCTGAGCGCGCACGTAGTGTGGCGCGCGTGACGGAACACGCGGAGCCGGAGGTCATACCTCTGCTCGCGCCACGTGACGGCGTACCCCCCGTGGTCGAGACCGCCGCGGCGCTCGCGGAGGTCGTCGCCCGCTTCGCCGCCGGGACCGGGCCGGTCGCCGTCGACGCCGAGCGCGCCTCGGGCTATCGCTACTCGCAGCGGGCCTACCTGGTGCAGCTTCGCCGGGAGGGCTCGGGAACCGCGCTCATCGACCCGATCGCCTGCCCGGACCTGTCCTTGCTGGGCAAGGTGCTGCAGGACACCCCCTGGGTGCTGCACGCCGCGTCGCAGGACATCCCGTGCCTGGCCGAGGTGGGCATGGTGGCGCCGGAGGTCTTCGACACCGAGCTCGCCGGCCGGCTCGCGGGGTTCGAACGGGTGGGGCTCGGTGCCATGGTCGAGAACGTGCTCGGCTACCGCCTCGAGAAGGGGCACAGCGCCGCCGACTGGTCCACCAGGCCGCTCCCTCAGGACTGGCTCGTCTACGCCGCCCTCGACGTCGAGATGCTGCTCGAGCTCCGCGACGCCCTCGAGGACGTGCTCAGCCAGCAGGGCAAGCTCGAGTGGGCGTACGAGGAGTTCGAGGCCGTGCGGCTCGCACCGGCGGCGCCGCCACGGACGGACCCGTGGCGTCGTACATCGGGCATCCACCGGCTGCGCAGCAGGCGCCAGCTCGCCGCTGTCCGCGAGCTCTGGCAGGCGAGGGACGCGATGGCCCGGCGACGCGACATCGCCCCCGGCCGGATCCTTCCCGACTCCGCCATCGTGAGCGCGGTCTCGGCTGCACCGGCCTCGCCGGCCGACCTGATGGCGCTGCCCGTGTTCGGCGGGCGGGCGACCCGGCGGCACGTCGACACCTGGTGGGGCGCGCTGCAGAAGGCCGCCGCGCTCCCCGACGACCAGCTACCCCATCCGGGCCCGGCCGGGGACGGGCCCCCGCCGGCCAACCGCTGGGCCGAACGCGATCCCATCGCGGCCCGCCGCCTGACGCGCGTCAGGACAGCGGTCACGGCCGTCGCCGAGGCCAACACCATGCCTGCCGAGAACCTCATCTCGCCCGACGCGGTGCGCAGACTTGCCTGGACGCCGCCCGATGCGATCTCGGTCGCCTCCGTGGCGTCGGCGTTAACGCGGTGGGGGGCGCGCTCCTGGCAGGTGAAGCTGGTCGCTCCCGCGCTCGCGTCGGCGCTTCCCGAGCCACCACCGGCAGAGTGATCTCGCTCGAGCCGGTGACGCTGGAGCTGGCGCAGGCGGTGCTGTCCTACTCCCCCGTCGACGTGCCGCACGCGCCGGACTGGCCGCACGAGGACAGCTACGACGCGCTGCGGCCCTTCGCCGAGCACGGCGGCGGGCCGGGGACGTTCCTGGTCCTCGAGGACGGCGTCGTCGTCGGCGACTGCGGCTGGTTCGGGCCGCCGGACGAGGACGGCGAGGTCGAGATCGGGTACGGCCTGGCGCCCTCTGCCCGCGGGCGCGGCCTCGGGTCCGGAGCCGTGCAGCTGCTGGTCGAGTGGGTGCTGTCCCAGGGCGCCCGGTCTGTCCGGGCCGAGGTGCTGCCGGGCAACGAGTCGTCGCTGCGGCTGTTGTCCCGGCTCGGCTTCGAGGACATCGGCGAACGCGCCGGCCACCGCATCCTCGTCCGCTGACGGAACCTTTCGACTGCGCCGATGCCTCTGACTCGATAGGGAGGTGCAGTGGCGGTCGACAACGAGCTCTTCACGGCGTTCGTGGCTGCCCGCTACCGGTCGCTGGTCAGGACGGCGTACCTCCTCGTCGGTGATCGAGGGCACGCGGAGGACTTGGTGCAGCACGCACTCATCCGTACGTACGGGGCATGGGGTCGGCTCGACGACCCGGCGAACGCGGAGGCCTACACGCGCAAGACGCTCGTCCGGGCGACTGGGCGCTCCTTCTCCAGCCCTGACGTGCTCGAGGCCAAGGCGCTCGCGGTTCGCTACCTGTGGTCTGGGCACTCGTCCAGCCACGAGACGGTGCCGGGTCAGCCCGACCCCTGCCCGGATCCGGGTCGCTTGACCTTCTTCAAGCAGGGGTTGGGCTTGGCGGACCTGGCCGGTTATGACTACTCGCCGTTCGGCAGTGCGCAGGTCGGCGGCTCCTACCTCGTCGCCTCGTTGGGCATCATGTGGAACTGCCCCTCAGTGATCGGCCCGAACTCGGTCCGCAAGGTCGTGCATGGCGTCCTGGGACCCTGCTTCCGCGAGACTGAGGCAAACCTCATCAACCCGAATCCGTTCAACATCGTCGACCCCGGCATCTTCCCGGCAACTATTGACACTCCCGGTGAGAGCAGCAAGTACATGCGCTGGCCGATCTCACGGATGATGGGCGAGAACGAAAGCGAGGCTGGGCAGCAGCTCTGGAGCCGAACGGTCGCCCACCTGCTCGGTCACGCCCTGGGCCTGAGCAGCGACGCCGCAGTCGGCAACGAGCCGGCCCCCGCCGGGCGCAAGCAGTCCAGCCACCACAGCGCGCTCACTGCCCTTGCCCCAGACACCTACACAACCTGGACGGGCCTGGATCTCGCGGCGGGCAACCGGAGCGGCCCCCGCAGTACCGAGTCCTACCCGAACTACGACCAGCTCGGTAACTACAGCGCGTCGCTGTCCGACCCGGACAATGACGGGGTTCTGGAGGCGAACGACAACTGCCCGGGCGTGTACAACCCCGACCAGAGCAACGATGACAACGGCCGGTTCCACCTGGGGCACAACACGGCGGAGTTCGGTGACGCCTGTGACCCCGACATCGACGGGGACGGTCAGCGCAATGTCACCCCAGGCGTGGGCGGGACGACATCGTCTCAGCCGGCGCTTCGCACTCGCTCGACGACCACCCGAACCACCGCGATGGCGGCCAGTCCGACGGCCGACGGGCTGGACCCGATGCCCTACGACACGAACAACGGACAACGCCGTCGATGCCGACGACGACGGCGACGGAGTCCCCGGCACCAGTGATGACTGCCGGCTGGACTTCGACCCTGGTCAGGCGGACACCGACGCTGACGGCGCGGGTGACGCCTGTGATTTCGACGCTGACGGCGATGGTGTCGACAACACGCTGGAAGGCGAGTTCGGTTCCGATCCGCTGCGGGCGACCAGCACGCCCGAGTACGTCGGCGTCAACGGTTCCTGCGCGGACGCGCAGGACAACGACGGCGACGGCGTGTTCGAGATGGGCGACCCCGGCTGCCTCGACGGCGACGGGGACGGCGTCGCGAACGACCAAGACCTCTGCCCGACCATCGCCGACTACACCAACCTCGATTTCGACGGGGACGGAGTGGGCAACGCCTGCGACAGCTTTGCCCGGATCACGGGCGTCGAGCAGGGCACGCTGGACTCCCGGTCCCCGGGAACCAGACTCACCTTCTGGGGCACCCAGTCGGGGCCATGGACCCTGCGTGTCGGCAGCACTAACTGTGCCGACGGAGTCGTCCTGGATAGCGGGGACTACATCGCCTCCGCGGACCGCCTCACGCCGACCCCGGGTCTGGCTGTCGTCCCAGCGGAGCAGCTCCCCGAGGGCGTCGTGTCCCTGCGACTGTGCATCGACAGTGCCAGTGGCACCGTGAGTGACGTGACTTCCGTGCTCCACGACACGACTGCGCCCGCTCTGGTCGGGCCGCAGCTCAACGCTGCTGACGACACCGGCAGCTCGTCCTCTGACGGGATCACACGCTCGACCTCATACACGCTGTCGGGGACAGCAGAACCCGGCAGCACACTGGCCCTGCGCGCAAACGGCGGCTTGCTGACCGCGATGACGGTCGGCGCCGACGGGACCTGGTACTACCTCGAAACCGGACCGGTGGCCGAGGGAGCACACGCCTACGAAGCGACGGCCCAGGACACAGCAGGGAACCGCAACGTGCACGCAACCGCGGTCAGCGTGGATCTGACCGCACCCTCGGCCACGATCACCGCGGGCCCGGCCGAAGGCGGCTCCTCAGCGGGCAGCACCAGCTTCTCGTTCACGGCCTCAGAGGCGTCGAGCTTCCAGTGCCGTGTCGACAGCGGCGCATGGGCCGGCTGCACCAGTCCGATCTCGCTGACCGGACTGAAGCCGGGCCAGCACAGCCTGGAGCTGAGGGCCGCCGACCTCGCCGGGAACGCCCAAAGCGACCCGGTTACCCGGCACTGGACCGTCACGGGCGTCACCTACACCTGGACAGGCTTCTTCGACCCCGTCGCCAACGAACCGGCCATCAACACGATTCAGGCCGGGTCCTCCATCCCGGTAAAGTTCAGCCTCGGCCACGACGCCGGCCTCAACGTCATGGCAACCGGATCACCGACATCGCGAACAGTCGCGTGCAACGGTGAGACCGGCAGCGGCCAACCCGAGCCCGCCACGTCAGCCGGATCGAGCGGACTGTCCTACGATTCCAAGACAGAGACCTATACCTACGTCTGCAAGACTTCGAAGGCCTGGGCCGGCAGCTGTCGGCGGTTCACACTCAGTCTGAATGACGGCAACAGCCACAGCTTCCTCGTAAGATTGCGCTGATGACCCATACGGTTCTGCCCGCAGCGCCTTACGCGCGTCGCACGGCGCTGGCGGGCCTGTCGGTCGCCCTGAGCCTCACCGGAGCCCTCGTTGATTCGATCGACCGCGGGGAGTCGCTGACGGACATCTGGCCACCAATCCTCGTTGCCTCCTGTCTGCCGCCGGCGTTAGGCATTCTGCTGCACGGCCGTCGGGTCCAGCGCTGGTTATGCCTGGCGGGCGCTTTTGTGACCGGCCTAGTGGCGCTTGTGCTCATTCCTTACGGCTATGGCATCTATCAGCTCCCAGCCGTGATCGCCCTCGCCGTGGCGGCCGGAAGGGGCCGATGAAACCCTGATTCTGAACCGGCACGCTGGGTCAGCGACTGAAGGAGCGTCTGATCAAGCTTCGCCGTGGGGTTGAGCCTGGATCCACCGCGTCGAAGCGTGTCAGAGGAGCGCGAGTTGCCCCGGAACGCGTGATGAGACCCGACGGTAGCCGCGGGGTTGGCCATCTCATCGCCGCTCTCGTCACGCGGTTGGGCTGACAACGGGCAGGCCGTAGCCGGTTGCGGCCGCCTGCATGCGGCCGTCGTAGGTCACCAGAGCCTCGAGGTCGCCCAGCTCAGCAGCGGAGGCGACGTGCAAGGCGTCAAGGGTTCTGACCTCCGGCGGCGGTAGGTGGGCCGCTGCTGCCAGTGCGCCTGGGGTCAGTGACAGCAGGTCGATCCGCGCGAGGAGGAGGACAGCCGCCGACGAGGCCTGTTGGCTCACTCGAGCGGCGAGCCGGTGCAGCTCGACGGCACCGATGCTGTTGGTGATAAGCGGGACACCCCGACGCTCGCCGAGCCACGCACGCAGCGGCTCGGACTCGTCCTCGGCAACGATGAGCTTGGCCAGCGCCGAGGTATCGAGATAGATGCTCAACGATCCTCGCGGTCCGCAGCGAGCAAGTCGCCCGTGGCCGGCGTGGCGACCGGGGACGTTACCGCGGAAACGCCGAGCGGATCACCGCGACCAGGCCGCAACGTTCCGGCGGCCAGGAGCTGATCGCGTGACGCGCGACTGGGGGACTCGGCGGGGACGAGGCGCGCGACGAGGCGCCCGTGGTTCGTGATGAGGATGCTCTCGCCGGTCGTCGCCAGCTCGGCCAGCAGCTCGCTGGCGTTCTGACGGAGCTCGCGGACCCCGACCGTCTTCATGTAGCACAAAGTAGCACTCATGGGAGGTGCTGTTGACGAGCTGCGCAGGGTCGGCACGGCTCGTTCCGCGGGCTGGGTCAAGGCCGGACCCCTTGGCCGGACTGGCCTGCTGACGAGGCTGCTGCGCGATGACCCTCGTGTCGGCCCTCGTCGCGAGGGTGACCCGCGCTGACCGCCGTACCTAGTGCGCGAACGCGCTCGTGTCGCGCGGCGCGTCCTGAGGCTGATCCCGCATTGGATGGCCGCGACGGGGCCGACCTGCCGGTTGATGCGCGACTGATCCTCAGGGGCTGGCGACCGGGTTGTGCGGTGGTTCGGTCTCGACGGTGCGCGATGCGTCGGCGAGGTCGGTGACGGCAGGCTCCCGGGCGAGCACCACACCGGCCACGAGCAGCCAGAGCGGCCCGGCGAAGAACCCGAGGAAACCTCCTGGCCCGATCAGGGACACGACCCCCGCGACGAGCGCGACCCAGCCGAGCCATCGCGGCAGGATCCCGGTCCTGAACACGGTCAGAGCAGCACCGAGCAGGGTGACCGCGATCCCGGCGATGAACGGCAGCCAAGAGGCGTTCGAGAGGACGTTCAGCGTCTGCGCGACCTGGTCCTGGCCGTGGTTCGACGCCGCGGCGACCGCGAGCGACATCGTCGCCCCGATGAGGATGCCCGAGCCCCAGAGGACCGCTCCGGCCAGCAGCACCGTCGGCCCGGGACCCGGGGCGACGTGCCGCTCACGCACGAGCGTCCGCAGATAGCTCGCGAAGAGCACGGAGTTGACCCTGCCGACTATGTGAGCCCGCACGACGTCGCCGAGCACCTCGACGATGCATGGG
>JBHEMB010000322.1:0-4346 GCA_046262855.1 Mycobacteriales bacterium
GGCGAAGCCGCTGCGTTCACCGTCCCACAACGCCGCGACCTCGGCCCGGGCGGCCATCCGCTTCGCGTACAGCCGTGCCAGCTCCTGCTCCGCGGCGGCGACCTTCGCCAGCGCAGCGCGCTGCCCGTCGCGGTCGCGGGGTTGGTTGCTCACCTGGATAATCTATCCCGACACGACCTCGAACACACGTGCTATCCACGAGGTTTCTTCGTGCGCTATCTCACCGCAGGAAGGGCTATCCCAGGACTGACAGCTAATGGTAGAATGAGAGCAAGAAGTTCAAGGCCCGCCAAGCAAGGCATAGCCCCGGAAGCTGTCGGGACCGGTACGCAGGTAAACGGCCGTGCCGCAGCCACGGGCGAGGCCGACGACCACTCGCCTGCCCCAGACCTCACGTCGCCCCTGCCACGTCCAGACGGTGCCGATCCGAGTGTCCCCCTCACGCTGGAGCTCGGCTTCCGAGTAGTCGTAGCCCGGCCCTGAGAAGTCGCGTCCGCAGATCGAGATGCGGTCTGGCCCTGCGTGCCATGGAGCCTGATGCCAGGACAGCATGGCCCAGCTCGCTGCCAGCAGAGCGGTCGTGACGAGACTTGTGAGTACCCACATGAGTCGCCGCACGGGCACACGGTGACGCGTCGTCAGGCAACGTCGCAAGGGAGGTCGTCGTCGAGCGGCGCGCGCTCCTCTGCAAGTCCGGCCCACGGCTTCTTCGGCCCGCCGGACGCGGCGAGCCCAGCCGGGCAGACCCGGACGAAGTCGCACCACCCGCAGAGCGACGAGGGCCGCTCCGGGTAGTCCTCGGCGCCGAGGATCTCCTGGGCAATTGCCTCCGCACGCCCGACGTGGCGCGCGAGCCCCTCCTCGGAGTGCTCCCACCGCTGCACCGTGCCGCTCGGTAGGTGGTGCAGCTCGACGGCGCAGCACCGAGCTCGGAAGGTCCACCGGGCACCGAGGGCGTAGAGCGCGAGAGCGAGCGAGCCTCGAGCATCGTCCTGCGTCGGGATCGACCGTCCCGTCTTGTAGTCGACGACCACGAGCTCATCGCCCCGCTCGTCGACGCGGTCGATACGGCCGCTGACGGTGAGCTTCTCCGTGGTGAACGCGACGGTCCGCTCAACACCCCGAGGCACTTCCGAGCCGGCCACCTTTCCGACGTACCGCGCGACCATGTCGGCGGTGTAACCCTTCCACCGATCGGCTTGTTCGGCGTCTGCGAAGCCGTCGGGCGACCAGGCATCCGCCAGCAGTGCCCGGGCACCCTCGGCGGTCCGACGGGACTGCGGGAGGTCCCACCAGCGCGCGAGCGCCAGGTGGGCGGCCGCCCCGACGCTGTTGTGTGCCCACGCGGGCCCCTTGGCCGGCGTGGGTCGGTCGACGTAGGTGAACCGGTAGCGACGGGGGCAGTCGAGCCAGGTGGTCAGCCGCGACGGGGTGCAGCTGAACAACCGCGTCGGCATGCCCTCGAGGCCCAGTTGCTCCACCCGGACATCCTGACCGAAGCCCGCGACAAGTAGGGGTCAGCCTGTGGATGGCGCCGCGGCGATGAAGCCCATGACGCTGTTGGCGAGGAGCTGCACGGCGATGGCGGACAGCAGCAACCCCGCGATCCGGGTGAGCAGCACGATGCCGGACTCGCGGATCAGCTTGGTGATCGCGACGCTGAAGAACAAGGAGAGGAACACCAGCAGGTGCACTGCCACGATGCCCGCACCGATGGCGACCCGGCCGCTCGCGGAGTGGTGCTGCTGGACGAACACGATGGTGGCGACGATGGTGCCGGGGCCCGCGAGCAGTGGCGTCCCCAGCGGCACCAGGGCGACGTTGACGTCATCGATCTCACTCGGGTCGTCCTGCCTGCCGGTGAGCAGCTCAAGGGCGACGATCGTCAGGAGCAGGCCGCCAGCGCCCTGGAGCGCAGGGATGGAGATGCCGAGGTAGTCGAGGATCTGCTGGCCGAGGACGGCGAAGACGGAGATGACCCCGAGGGAGACGAGGACGGCCTGACCGGCGAGGCGACGCCGCTTGCGGTTGCTCCTGCCGGCGGTGAGGGACAGGAACAGCGGGACGTTGCCGACCGGATCCATGATGACGGTCAGCGTGACCAGGACGGTGCCGAACAGAGTCGGGTCGAAGAGGTCCTTCACAGCACCGCCACACCAGTCGCTCGTCCGGTGAGCTCGTCCAGGACCGCCGGTGCCGTGGTGTGCTCACCGAGCTGTACCTGCTTGTTGCTTCCGTGGAAGTCGCTGGACCCTGTCACGAACAGGCCGAGGGCCGATGCCATCGCACGCAGCCGGATCCGCGTCTCCGGTGTGTGATCGACGTGGTCGACCTCGAGACCGCCGAGGCCGGCAGTCGCCATCTCCTCGATGACCTCGTCCCCGACGGTGCGACCCCGCGCGTCAGCACCCGGGTGCGCGAAGACGGTCACGCCTCCCGCGGCATGGATGAGCTTCATCGCGTCGATGACGTCGAGCTCCTGCTTCACCGCCCAGTACCGGCCGCGGGTACCGATCCAGGCGGGCGTGAAGGCTTCCTCGATGGACGACACCAGACCCGACTGCATGAGCGCGCGCGCGACGTGCGGCCGGCCGACCGTGCCGTCGGCGATGTCGCGGACCTGGTCCCAGCTCACGGGGTGACCGTCCTGGACGAGCATCTCGACCATCCGCTCTGCCCGGGACACCCGGCTGTCCCTGAGGACCCTCAGCTGCTCGGCAAGCGCCGGCTCGTGCGGGTCGAAGAGGTAGCCCAGCAGGTGCAGGGAGATCCCGTTGCGGTTGCACGAGATCTCCGCCCCTCGGACCAGCCGAAGCCCGTCGGGCAGCGCAGCTTCAGCGGCCGCCCAGCCCTCCGTCGTGTCGTGATCGGTGATCGCGACCGTGTCGAGCCCGGCATCGGCAGCGGCGCGCACCAAGGCGGCCGGCGACGTGGTCCCGTCGGAGGCGCTCGAGTGGGTGTGGAGGTCGATGCCGGGCACTGCGCCAGGCTAGCCACGCCAGGTCTCAGGGGAGTCTCGGAGACCGTGCTCCTACCGCAAGGTTGAGCTGGTCGCGCCGCAGGTCGTGCAGCTCGACGTGCTCGAGGAGCACCAGCTCTGCTGCGGGCGGCCAGAGCACGGCCCACAGCCAGACACCGCCGGCCTCGCCGACGAACGCGACCCGGTCGGCTGCCGACGGGGAGCGCCAGAGCGCAGTCGGGTGGTTCGCCGCGAGGATCTTCGCGTCGGGAGCGCCCTCGGCGCAGGCGCCTGGATCCGGCCCCGGGATGCCCGCCAGGGCCGCCCCCAGACCGATGCCTGGCTCCTCGCTGATGAGCAGCATGTCTGCCGGTCCGCCCAGCGGGGAGGGCCCGGCGCAGGCGAGCACCGTTGCGGTCGCGCCGGTGCGCTCGTCGCCGCACCAGCCGAGGCCGCCGACGGTCCACCCGTTGATGAGCAGCTGCGGTGACCACAACGGCACGCGGGACTTACCGGCAACCTTCGGGATCAGCTCCACGGAGCCGACGTACCAGGGCTGCACGCGCCCGTGGTCGTTGCAGGTCCAGTCGCTCGACATCAGGCCTGGGGCTCGGAGAGCGCCAGAGCAGCGTGGGCAGCGCGGGGCGACGCTCATGGCCCCCACGGTGCGCTCCAACACGGGCCCGGTCAAGAGCCCGGCGGTGCTAGTCCTGCAGCACCGGGCGACCGGGCTGCTCACCGCCGCGCGCGTCGAGGTAGCTCCGCTTCGGCACCATCACCTTGCGACGGAACACGCAGACGAGGACGCCGTCCTGGTTGTAGCCCTTGGTCTCGACGTAGACGATGCCCCGATCGTCCTTCGACTTCGACTCTGTCTTGTCGAGCACTGTCGTCTGGCCGTAGATGGTGTCGCCGTGAAAGGTCGGGAAGACGTGCTTGAGCGACTCGACCTCGAGGTTGGCGATCGCCTTGCCGCTGACGTCCGCCACGGACATGCCGAGCAACAGCGAGTACACGTAGTTGCCCACCACCACGTTCTTGCCCTGCGGCGTCGTGGTCGCGTAGTTGGCGTCCATGTGCAGCGGGTGGTGGTTCATCGTCAGCAGGCAGAACAGGTGGTCGTCGTACTCCGTGACCGTCTTGCCCGGCCAGTGCTTGTACGTCGCCCCGACCTCGAACTCCTCGTAGGTGCGTCCGAACTGCATCGCGCTCAGGCCTCCGGGATCTCGAACTTGCTGGTGCGCCGCATGCCGGCCGCCCGCCCCTTGCCGGAGATGACCAGGGCCATCTTGCGGCTGGCCTCGTCGATCATCTCGTCGCCGAGCATCGCCGAGCCCTTCTTGCCGCCCTTCTCCGAGGTCGCCCACTCGTACGCGTCGAGGATCAG
>JBHEMB010000323.1:0-13316 GCA_046262855.1 Mycobacteriales bacterium
CGCGTCGGTCTTCCCCGGCCACTCCACCGAAGGTGCGGCGGCGTGACCCCGTCAGTCCTGCAGCTTGGAGGCGTAGCCGACGCCCAGCACAAGCGCGTAGCTGTCGACTGCGGAGTCCAGCAGGTCGGCCAGCCAGGACCGGTGCTTGGGACGCTCGGACCACGGGTCTCTCGGGGCCTCTGTCGTGCCCTGTCGCTCCGCTTCTCTGGTGCGCATGGCGGAGAGCATGGCCCGCGCCGCACCGGTGCGCAAGACCTCGCATTGACTCATCAAAAGTGCGCGCGTAGGGGTGTTCGTTGACTCATCTACGGATGCGCGCGTAGCAGCGCGCCTCCCGGGCCAGGGTCGTCCTCGCCGGTAGGCCCCGGTGATGGGACTGACGATGGGGCAGCGGAAGGCAGTCACGAAGGCGATCGCGACGCGATACAAGCGAGCGAGCAAGGCGGACAAGAGCAAGATCCTCGACGAGTTGTGCGCGACCACGGGGTGGCACCGCAACCACGCCCGGAAGGCGCTCGCGGCCGTGCTTCGCCCGACGCTGGTGCGACCCGCACGACGGCCCCGGACGCCGGTCTACGGGCCGGAAGTCGTTGCCGCGCTGCGGTTCTGCTGGGCGGTACTGGGGGCGCCGACGGGCAAGCGGCTGGCGCCGGTGATGGCCGAGCTGGTCCCGACCCTGCGGCGGTTCGCCGAGCTCGACATCAGCGACGAGTTGGCGGTCGCGTTGCTGGCGATGTCGCCGGCCACGATGGACCGGCGGCTCGCGCCGGACCGGGCAGCGATGAGCCTGCGGGGCCGCTCGCACACCAAGCCCGGCTCGCTCCTGAAGGACGCGATCCCGATCCGGACCTGGGCGCAGTGGGACGACGCGGTGCCCGGCTTCGTGGAGATCGACCTGGTCGGCCATGAGGGCGGCAACGCCGAGGGTGAGCATGCCTACACGCTCACGGTGACTGACATCGCGACCGGCTGGACGGAGACCCGGTCGGTGCCGAACAAGGCCCGTAAGTGGGTCATCGCCGCGCTGGAGGAGATCGCGAAGATCATGCCGTTCCCGCTGCTCGGGGTCGACTCCGACAACGGCAGCGAGTTCATCAACCACCACCTGCTCGCCTGGTGCGAGCAGCGCCAGATCACCTTCACCCGGTCCCGGCCGGGCAACAGCAACGACGGGGCGCACGTGGAGCAGAAGAACTGGGCCGTGGTCCGCACCGTGGTGGGCTACCACCGCTACGACACCGGAGCAGAGTTGCTGCTGCTCAACAAGATCTGGGTCCTGCAGTCACTGCTCACCAACTACTGGCTGCCGCAGCAGAAGCTGATCTCGAAGGTCCGCGACGGCGCGAAGGTGACCAAGACCTACGACAAGCCGACCACCCCGCAGCGCCGCGCCGAGGCCCACGAGAAGGTCAGCAAGCAGGACAAGACGATCATGAAAGACACCCTCAGCGACCTCAATCCGGCCGCCATCCAGCGCCAGATCCAGGCCCTCACCAGCCAGCTGCTGACCCTCACCACGAGCAAGGCCGCAGCGAGGATCAAGCCCTCCGTTCAGGCCGTCACGTCGCGCGCATCCGTTCGTGAGTCAACGAAGAGGGCTACGCGCGCATCTTGACGTGAGTCACCTGGGGACCAGACGTGCAGGTCGTACTCGAGAGTGAACCCCATCGCGCCGGTCAGCTGGTGCACCTCCTGCGTGACGAGCCGGGCCGCGAGGCAGCCGGCGACGACGGCAGAGGCGGCCAGGTCGGCCGGCGCTCCCAGGTCCGCCGCCTCCCGGGCCAGCCAGCGGACGCCCTCGACCTGCACGACGCACTCGACGATCCGGTGCTGGAGCGCCTGGAACGCGCCGATCGGCTTGCCGAACTGCTCGCGCTCCTTGAGGTAGCGGTTCGTCAGGTCCAGGGCAGCACGTGCGGTGCCCGCGATCTCGGCGGCCAGCGCGACGCGCCACCACCGGCGCGCCACCTCGGCGGAGCCCGGCCCGAGAGTCCGACCACCGGACAGGACCCGAACCCGCGCGAGCGGGTACCCGTACTTGCTGGGCACGGGCGTGCTCTCCCACTCGCCGGCGACGAGGACACGTGCCTCGTCCGCCCCGAGGACGAGCAGTACGTCGGCTTGCGCGGCGAAGCGCACGGGTGAGCCCTCCTCGACGATGCCGACGACCTGCGGCCAGGCGTGTGCCGGGTCGACGGCTGGACCGACGAGGGCCCGCGCGCCGATGGGCAGTGCGCCGGCCGCTTCGGCGACCAGCTCGGTGACGAGCGTGGCTGCGACCGGCCCGGCGTCGTCGTTGTGGAACAGGTCGAGGAAGCCCGCGGCCTCGAGGGCGCCGGCCAGCGCCAGGTCGGCCCCGCCGGCCACGGCCTTGGCGCGGGCAGCGCCGGCATGCCGCTGCAGCAGCACAGCGCAGGCCGACTGCAGCTCGGCCTCGGTGTCGGACAGGTCCAGGTCCATGTCGCTCCTACGTCGTCCGGGGAAGACCGAGCACGAGCTGCGCCACGGTGTTGAGCTGCATCTCCGCGCTGCCGCCGGCGACTCCGGCCGTCACGCCCCACCGGACCTGCCGATCGGCGAGGCTGTCGTCCTCGAGACCGGCGGGTCCCATCAGCTCGATGCCGAGCTCCATCACGACCCGTTCCGCGCGGACTGAGGCGACCCGGTAGACGTACGCGCTGGGGCTGTCGGCGCGACCCTTGGCACGGTCGTTGGCGACCACCATGGCGAGGATGCGTGCGGTGTCGACAGCTGCCTGCGCCTCCGCGAACTGCCGTCGTACGACGGGATCGCCGGCCCTTCCGTTCTCCCGGGCCCAGGCCATGAAGCGGTCGAGGTACTTCGCGTTGCGGGCGTACTTCGCCACGCCGACGCGCTCGAACGCGAGGGCCCGGCGGACCAGCGCCCAGCCCTCGTTCTCCTCCCCGAGCAGCGCGCCCCTCGGCACCCGGACGTCCGTGAAGACCAGGTGGTGGAAGGCGCCCTCGCCCACGACGCCGGGAACCTTCCGCACCTCGATGCCGGGCGTGTCCATCGGGACCAGCAGCAGCGAGAGGCCCCGGTGCTTCTGCGCGGTGCGATCCGTGCGGGCCAAGAGGAAGCAGAAGTCCGCGACGTCAGCTCCGGAGGTCCAGATCTTCTCGCCGTTGATGACGAAGTCGTCACCGTCGTGGGCGGCGAAGGTGCGCAGGGAGGCGAGGTCGGAGCCGGCGTCAGGCTCCGAGAACCCCTGGCACCACAGGACGTCGCCGCGCGTGATGCGCGGGAGGTGGTGGGCCTTCTGCTCCTCCGAGCCGGCCATCATGATGGTCGGCCCGATGTAGTTGACGCTCATGTACTGAAGAGCGCGGGGTTCGCCGTGGCGGACCATCTCCTCGGCCACGATGACCTGCTCGAAGGGCGAGGCGTCCCGGCCACCGAACTCCGCTGGCCAGGACGGCGTCAGGAAGCCGTGCTCGGCGAGCTGGGCGCCGAACCGGCGCGCGTTGTCGCCGGCCTCCTCCTCAGGCAGGGCGAACGCGTCGTAGTCCGCCGGCACCAGGTCGTCCAGGAACCGCTCCAGCTCCTTGCGGAACGCCTGCTCCTCGCTCGTCCACCTGAAGTCCATGTGCCGCTCCCGCCGTCGATGTCCTATGAGCCCGCGTGCCAGCGCGTCGTGATCATGCGACCGCGCCGCGGGACCGGAGCTCGTCCAACGTCAGTACCAGTCCGCCTGCCTCCTCGACGGAGCGTTCCAGCAGCCACGCGACGGCAGTGGCGAACCCCTGCGTTGTCGTGCGACTCGTCTCGGCCAGCTGGGGTTCGTGCAGCAGGACCGCTTCAGTGGTGGCGCCGGTGACCAGGACGACGTCGCCGGTCATGGCAGCACCCCTGCCGCCTGCAGCCGGCCGATGGCGTCCCAGTCGTAGCCCAGCTCGAGCAGCACCTCCTCGGTGTGCTGCCCGGCTTCCGGTGCCGTCGGAGCCGGTCCTGCCTCGAAGGTGGAGAAGTCGACCGGTGTGGCGACGGTGCGACGGGTCGCGCCCTCGACGTCGCGCAAGACCCCTGCTGCCAGGGCTATCGGGTCGACCAGCAGCTCGTCGTAGGTCAGCAGCGGGTCCCACCAGATGTCGTGCTCCCCGAACAGCACCGACCACTCGTCCAGCGTCCTGGTCGCGAACGCCTCGTCGAGGATCTTGAGCACCTCGAGCCGGTTACGGGTGAGGTTGTCGAGGCCGACGAACCGCGCGTCCTCGGCGAGCTCCGGCCGCCCGATCGCGCGGGTGACCCCGGGCCAGTGCCGGGTCGCCTGCACCCGAGCAGCCAGAACCAGCGGCCGTCACCGGCCTGGTAGCTCCCGAGCAGCGGGTTGAACATCATCCTTCGCAGGCCGGCCTTGGGATCGGTGCCGTTCGCCCTCGTCGCGATGTCGCCGCTGACGACGTAGGCGCCGGTGCGGAGCAGCGACGTCAGGACCTGCTGCCCCACTCCGGTCGTCTGCCGGGCGAAGAGGGCTGCCGTGATGCCAGCGACGGTGGCGAGGCTCGTGACGTGGTCACCCATACCGGGCCGGGGGACTGGCGGGTCGGTCCCCTCGGGCGTGAGTGACAGCGCCATCCCGGAACGCGACCTGAACGCGCCCACGTCGTACCCGGCCTTGTCGGCGGCCTGTCCGTTGACGCCGTAGCCGGAGATGGCCGCGTAGACGAGCCGCGGGTTGCGCTGCGCGAGCGTCTCGTAGTCCAGCCCCAGCCGCTTCAGGGCTCCGGCTCGGAGGTTCGACACGAACACGTCGGCGCGGTCCACGAGGGAGTGCGCGATCCCTTGGCCCTCAGGCCTTTTGAGGTCGAGGGTGACACTGCGCTTGCCCCGGTTGTCGAGGTCGAAGTACATGGAGTTGGTGTTGCTGCGCTGCGGATCGCCTTCGGGCGGCTCGAGCTTGATGACGTCGGCACCCCAGTCGGCGAGCAGCGTCCCGGCAGCGGGGCCCGCGACGACCACACCGAGCTCCACAACCCGTACCCCTTCGAGTGGTCTCACTGCCGGATCAGTCCTTCCTGGACGACGCTGGCGACCAGCGTCCCGTTCCGGTCGAAGAGCGAGCCGCGGCACAGTGCGCGCGCACCGCCAGCCCAGGTGCCCTCCTGCTCGTAGAGCAGCCAGTCGTCTGCGCGGAACCTCGCGTGGAACCAGACGGCGTGGTCCAGGCTCGCGACCTGCATTCCCGGGTGGTCGATGACCGCGCCGTGCGGAGGCAGCGCGGACGACAGCAGGAACATGTCTGAGGCGTACGTCGCCGCGCACACGTGCACGAGCGGGTCGTCGCTGAGCGGTTGTGCCGAGCGCAGCCAGACCCGTTGGTGCGGAGGGCCGAGCTCGCCCCGGGTGCTTGCGAGCCGCGGCAGCTCCTCGGGGAAGCGGTACTCGACCGGCAGCCGTTCGCGCAGCCGCGCGAACCACTCGTGGGTGCGCTGGTCGGCGTGGGCGAGTGACTCCTCGGCGGTCGGCAGGTGCTCGGGTGCCGGCGCTACGAGCTGAGGCACCTGGTGCGAGACGCCCTTCTCGTCGATGTGGAACGAGGCCGACAGGTGGAAGATGGCTTCGCCGTGCTGGGTCGCCACGACGCGTCGGGTCGTGAACGACCGGCCGTCGCGGATCGCGTCGACCTGGTAGAGGATCGACGCGCCCGGGTCTCCGGGACGCAGGAAGTACGAGTGCAGCGAGTGCACCCGCCGGTCATCCGGCACGGTGCGACCGGCGGCGACGAGGGCCTGGCCGGCGACCTCCCCTCCGAAGACCCGCGCGACGTCGGTCTTGCGGGAGCGGCCACGGAAGACCCGCGCGTCGATCTGCTCCAGGTCGAGGATCTCCGCCAGCGTGTTCATCGGTGGGCTGCGTCCAGCAGCGCCTGCCACTCCGTGAGCTTCACCCTGCCGCGGCCGTGCGGGACGCCGTTCTTTTCCTCGGCGTCGAGGACGGCCTGCCAGCCGGCCAGGTCGACGTGCTGGACGCCACGCCGGTGCAGCAGCTCGGCCACTCCGCCTGGGTCCTCAGGCCGTCGGTCCAGCAGCACCGCCGCGTCCTCGCGAAGCCTTGCGACGGCGTCGTCGGCGTCGGCGCGGTTCGTGCCGAGGATGCCGGTGGGACCGCGTCCGATCCACCCGACGACGTACTCGCCCGGCTGCGGCGAGCCGTCCCTGATCACGCGGCTCTCGGCCGCGGGGATCGTGCAGGTGCGGTCGTCGAACGGTACGCCGGGAAGACCGGCGCTGCGGTAGCCGACCGAGCGCAGCAGCAGCTGCACCGGCAGGTCCCAGGTGCGACCGGTGCCGTTGCCGTCGACATCGGCGTGCTCGACGCGGAGAGCCGTGATGCGCTGATCTCCGAGGACCTCGACGGGCAGCGCGCCGAAGTGCAGGTGCAGCCGCCGTCGGGCTCCGGTCGGCTCCCGAGTCGCCCACTGCCGGAGCAACGCGAGGTTGCGCTTCGTGCCGGGCGACGCCCCCTCCGGGGGCTCGGCCGGTAGGTCGGCGGCATCGACGGCGACGTCGACGTCCGTGAGCTCACCCAGCTCACGGAGCTCCTTGTACGTGAACTTGGCGTGCTGGGCGCCCCTTCGGCCAAGGACGTGCACGTCGGTGACGGCGCTCTTGCGGAAGGTGCCCACGACCTCGTGCGGTGCGTCGGTGTCCAGCAGCTGCTCGGGATCCTTGAGCAGCAGCCGGGCGACGTCGACCGCGACGTTGCCGACGCCGATGACAGCGGCAGTGGTCACGCCCTCGAGGTCGTGCACCAGGGCCTCGGGGTGCCCGTTGTACCAGTTGACGAAGGACGTCGCGGAGATGCTGCCATCGAGGTCCTCCCCGGGGATCCCGACCTTCCGGTCACCACTCGCGCCCATCGCGTAGATGACCGCGTCGTAGCGTTCGCGCAGCTCCGCGACCGTGACGTCACGGCCGACGTCGACATGGGCGTAGAGCGAGACGCCCGGTCGCTGGAGGACCTCCATCAGCGCGTTGCCGGCAGACTTGATGTTGAGGTGGTCAGGAGCCACGCCGTACCGGAGCAGACCGAACGGCACGGGCAGCCGCTCGATGAGGTCGACGAGCACGCTGCCGTCCTGGTCGAAGCTGAGGTAGTCGGCAGCGTAGAGACCGGCGGGGCCGGCGCCCACGACTGCGACCCGTAACGGTCTCGTCATGAGCCGAAGCCCGGTTGGTCGCGGAGGGGGACGAAGTCAGGCATCCGCAGGCTGCGGCGCAGCCAGTTGGCACCGTCGAGCACCATCGTGTGGCCGGTGAGGTAGCCGGCATAGGGCGAGCACAGGTAGGTCGCGGCCCAGCCCAGCTCGTGGATCTCACCGACCCTGCCGGCCGGCACGGTCGCGGCCATCGCCTGCAGGTCGCTCGCCTGGGTGGCCTGCAGCGCGGCGGGGTGGTCGTCGTGCGGGAACAGCCCTGGGGCCAGGCAGTTGACGCGGATCCCGACGGGCGCCCACTCCACCGCCAGCGACTGGGTCAGGTTCGTGACACCGGCCTTCGCGGCCGCGGAGTGCGCCGTACCCGGCCCGCCGGTCCACGAGTAGGTGGCACCGATGTTCAGGATGGCCCCGGGGGCACCGCGGGCGATGAGGCGGCGGGCGAGCTCGGTGCTGCAGACGAAGGTGCCGTCGAGGACGATCCCGGTGACGGCGCGCCAGCCGTTCAGGGACAGGTCCTCTGCGGGCACGGGGAAGTTGCCGGCGGCGTTGTTGACCAGGATGTCGATCGCGCCCACGGCCTGCTCGGCGGCATCGAAGGCGGCAGCCACCTGCTCGGGCTCCCGGACGTCCAGCTCCACGCCGAACCCGCGACCGCCCACCGCCTCGACGGCAGCGACCCCGCTCGCGCGGTGCTCCGCCTTGCGACCGGCGATGACCACCGTGGCGCCGAGCCGCGCAAACTCGACGGCCATGCCCTTGCCCAGCCCGGTGCCGCCACCAGTGATGAGGACCACGCTGTTGTCGTACGTGCCGGCGGGCAGCATCGCCGTGCCGGCCGGCAGCGCAGCGGGCATCAGCTCGCTCCCTTGCGGGCGGCTCGGCGGGCCTGGTAGTCCGCACCGGCGAACAGCGCGACCTGGCCGAGCAGCTCGGAACGCAGCCCGGCGTGCACCTGGGCCTGCCACATGCCGTCGACGGTCGCCTTGATCACGGCCAGGGCCTCCGGTGGCTTGGTGGCGATCTCGGTCGCGAGTGCGAGCGCGTGGGAGTCGAGGTCATCGGGCGGGACGACCTCGTCGGCCAGGCCCCACTCGAGCGCTTGCTGGGCACCCACGGCTCGGCCGGTCATGAGCATCCACTTCGTGCGCGCCGGACCGATCAGCGTGGTCGCCAGCGGTGCGCCGCCGGTGTCGGTCATGAGGCCGTAGCAGATCTCGGGGAAGGCCATCCGCACGTCGCTGGCCACGATCCGGATGTCCGCGGCCAGCGCGAGCTCGAGACCGCCGCCGAGTGCGTGGCCCTGCACGGCTGCGATCACCGGCTTCGGGCAGCTCAGCTGCGCGATGCGGCTGTCCTGGTGACGGCGCACGAACGACAGGTCGCTCTCGCCCGCGGACCGCTCACCGAGCTGGGCGGTGTCGCGTCCCGAGCAGAAGGACGGCCCCTCGCCACGCAGCAGGATGACGCGTGCCTCGCTGTCCTCCACGGCAGCGCCCCAGCACGTGAGGAGCTCCTCGTGCAGGTCGTCGTCGATCGCGTTGTGCCGCTCCGGCCGGTTCAGGGACAGCACGGCCACCCCGTCGACGACGGCGAGCGTGACGCTCATCGGGCCTGCCAGACCGGAGCCCGCTTCTCGGCGAAGGCGAGCGGCCCCTCCTTGGCGTCCTGCGTGCGCATCAGGACCCGCCCCTCCGCCGCGCTGGCCGCCCACCGGTCCTGCTCGCCGGCGAGGACGCCGTCGACGATGCCGAGCGCGAGCCGCTTGCTCACCTGCACGGCCAGTGGCGCATTGGCAGTGACGCGGGCGGCCAGCTCGAGAGCGGCGTCGAGGACCCGCTGCTGCGGGACGACCTCGTTCACCAGGTGCAGCTCGAGCGCCTCGGCCGCCGTGATCGGCTCGCCGGTCAGGATCATCCGCATCGCGACCTTGCGGGGGAGCTGCTCGGGCAGCCGGAACACGCCGCCGGCGCCTGCGTAGATGCCGCGCTTGACCTCCGGCAGCCCGAAGATCGCCGTCTCGGACGCGACGGCGAGGTCGCTGGCGAGGGTCAGCTCCGTGCCGCCCCCGAGGGCGAACCCGTTGACCGCTGCGATGGTCGGGATCGAGACGTGGTGCTGCACGTAGCCGGCGAACCCCCAAGGCGCCCGGCGCGGGTCAGTCAAGGTGATGCTCTCCCCGCGCGAGAGAGCCTTCAGGTCTGCTCCCGCGCAGAAGGCCTGGTCACCCGCGCCGGTCAGCACCAGGGCCCAGATACCGGGGTCCGCGTCGGCCTCTTGGAGGGCGTCGCCCAGACCGGTGGCCACGGCGAGGTTGACGGCGTTGCGCGCGTCGGGGCGGTTGATCGTCACGACCAGGACGTGGTCGTGACGCTCCACCAGGACAGCGGCGGTCTCGGACATCAGGTTCCTCTCGGGTGGGGCTGCTCGGGTCGGGCGATGGTCTCGGGCAGCGTGACGACGACCGTGCCGGGCCCGACGGAGGTCCCGGTGGCGTTCGTCGACCAGACGCGCAGGTGCACGGTGCCCTCCTCCCGGTCGAGCCGCTCCACCCGGCCGTGCACGGTCACGGTGTCGCCGACGGTGTTGAAGGAGCCCATCCGGAAGCCCCGGATCTCCTTGATCGTGCCGGCGGTGCCGATGTACTCCCTCACCGCCCGCTCCCACATCCCTTGCAGGAACAGGGTGTTGGCGTACATCTCGGATGCTCCCGAGGCCTTGGCGTACTCGGAGTTGTGATGGATCGAGTTGAAGTCGCGGTTGGCTCCGGCAGCCATCACCAGGCGGTAGACCGAGAGCGGGAACGCGATGGGTGCCAGCGCCTCACCTTCGCGTACGTCGGCCAGGACCCGCTGGCCGCTGAGCGCTGCCGGCTCCCCAGCCGCAGGCGGGTCTTCCGAATCACGGGCGGCATCGCGGGCCTGGGTCCTGACCGGCTCGTACACGAACAGCGTGGACCGCGTGGTGGCCAGCAGCTCACCGGCTGCGTCGACGACGTCGGTCTCGCTGGTGAGGAACGCGCCCCGTCCGACCCGGGTCTCCTTCAAGGCAACGTCGACCAGCCGCGGTGATCGCCTTCCCACCCGATCGCCGACCACGGGGGGCCGGGCGAAGGAGAGGGACATGTCGGTCGCGAAGTACCCCGTCGCCTCGGGAGGGAGGTCCTGGTTCGAGATGCCGATGGGGGAGTTCGCCGGCTGGGCATCACGTTCGGCGCTCGTGAAGATGCAGGTGCCCGGCTTCCACATCGGGGGCGCGGACCAGGTGAGCAGGCTGGTGTAGGGCGCGACGACATCGGCGTAGCCGTGGTAGCGCGCCGCGTCCGGGTCGTAGTGCAGTGGGCAGTCGAGCTCGAGCGGCTCCAGGTACCGGCGGATCGCGCCGCGCTCGACGGAGTCGGCGCCGTACTTCACGCTGCCGCCGCTGCGCCCCGCTCCGACCCGCGCCACCACCGGCTGCCAGGACCGCCGCCAGTCGCTCATCGCAGCGCCCCTGCCGCGGCCAGTCGCTCAAGGCGGTCGCCGTCATAGCCGAGCAGCTCGCCAAGAACCGCAACGTTGTGCTCACCGAACATCGGGGCCGGACGTACGACGGCACCGGGGGTTTCCGACAGCAGGTACCGAGGCCCCTCGACGACCGCCTCGCCGTACAGCCGGTGGGGGAGCCGGACCAGGTGGCCTCGGTGGGTGAGCTGGACATCGCGCGCGTAGTCCTTGCTCGACGCGGCGACGTGCGCCGGCACCCCTTCGGCCTGCAGCTGCCGTTCGACGTCCTCGGCGGTCCGGGTCGCGGTCCAGGCGGCCAGCAGCGCTTCGAGCCGGGAAGAGTGCTCCCGCCGCCCGGCCGCCGTACGGCAGACCGGGTCGTCCTCGAGCCGCATGACACGCACCAGCGAGCGCCACTGGTCGTCGTCGGTCACCGCGATCGCGACGAAGCGATCGCGGCCCTCCTCGGGAAGGCAGGCGAACACGCCGTGCGGGGCGAACTGCAGGTCTGCGTTGCCCTGCCTGCGCGCGACCTGGCCCTCACCGAACCAGGCGGCGAGCTCGGCGGACAGGAAGAACACACCCGCCTCGACCTGGGCCACGTCGAGGTGGCAGCCCTCACCGGTTTCCTGCCGTTGCCGCAGGGCGGCGAGCAGGGCGGTCAGCGCGAACCGCGGGCCGACGTAGTCGGTGTAGGGACCGAACGGTCCGACAGGCAGGCGGTCCGGCCAGCCGACCAGGCTCTGGAAGCCGCTCAGTGAGGCGCCGATGTTGCCAAACCCGGCAAGCGCCGAGTGCGGTCCGGTCTGTCCCATGAGCGATGTGCTCAGCAGGATCTGGTCGGGCCGGCGCTCGTGCAGCGCCGCGTAGTCGAGCCCCCAGCGGGCCATGGTGCCGGGGGAGAACGACTCGATGACGACGTCGGCCCAGGCGACGAGGTCGTGCAGGACCGCACGGCCCTCGTCGGTGCTCAGGTCCAGGGAGACCCCCAGCTTGCCGGCGTTGCCGTTGCCGTAGAGCGCGGAGCTCTCCGGACCGGGGGTGGCGGCGTAGAACGGCGGCATCAGCCGCGCCGTCTCGACCCGGGTCGACGACTCGACGCGTACGACGGTGGCCCCGAAGTCCGACAGGGCGCGTCCGATGAGGGGCCCGGCGACCACCCAGCTCAGGTCGAGCACCTTCAGGCCGTCGAGCGGCGCCCCAGCCGGCTGCGACGCGCTGGCTGCTTCCCTTGGTTCCCAGTCGATCTCGTGCTCACCGAGGGCTGGCGCGCGACCTCTGACACGCGGACCGGTGGCCGACGACAGGGCGAAGCGGCCCGGGAGCACGTCGCCTTCGACCTCGGTGAAGAACCCACGAGCGGCGAGCTGCGTGCTGCGCGCGATGTCGTCCACGTCGCAGATCCCCACGCACAGCAGCCGGTAGGTGACAGTGGCGTCGAGGACCTCGCTCTGGGTCCGGACGGCGAGGAACTCGCGGATCAGCTCGCGTGCGTCCTTGAGGTCCTGCTCGGTGAGGGTCCCGGCGCGCAGCCGGTCCGGGACGGTTCGCCAGTCGATCGCCGTGAGTGCGTCGTCGCAGCCGCCCTCGTCATGCATCCAGCGGAAGAGGTTGTTGCTGAAGCTTCCGGCGGCGGGGCCTTGCGCCAGGTGCAGCTCGACCAGGCCGTCCTTGCACGACCACTTCTTCAGGACCGTGCTCGTGCTGGCGCCGCTGCCGCTCTTGTCCAGTTGGCCCGACGCGCCCCAGGACGCCCCGGGATGGCCGACCGCGTACGCCAGCACCCGCGACAACGTGGTCACCCCGAGCGAGGCCTGGGCGGAGACGTCGACGAGCTGGCCGCGGCCGGTCCGGTCGCGGGCAGCCAGTGCCAGCAGGACGCCGGCCGCTGCATCGGCGCCGGCGTGCAGCCAGGCCTGCGGGACGCTGATCCGCAGCGGCGGCCGGTCGCCATCGCGATGCGGTTCGAGCGGCCCTCCGGCGGCCCACAGCACCAGGTCACTGGCGGCGTACCCCGCCTTGGGTCCGGTCGTCCCGAAGGCCGTGATGGAGGTGTAGATCAGGGCAGGGTTGCTGCTGGTCAGCTCGGCGTGATCGAGCCCGTGCCGGCGCGCCTGCCCTGGCGACATGGTGGTGATCAGCACGTCCGCGGCCGCGGCGAGCCGGGTGATGGCGGCGCGTCCCTGCGGGCTCTCGAGGTCGGCGACCAGGCTGCGCTTGCCCGCTGTGTACGCCCTCCAGTAGTACGAGCTCCCGTCCGCGGCCAGCGGCGCCACGCTCCGTGCGGGAGAACCGGCGGGCGGCTCGACCTGGACCACGTCGGCCCCCAGGTCCGCGAGCAGCCGGCCCGCGAGCAATCCGCGCTCGTCGGTCAGGTCGAGGACTCGCAGGTCGTCGAGCACCCCTGCTCCTCCCTGTGCTGAGATTGCCCGCCGATTAAAGTACACTCATTGCAGGTTCGGACGACAGGGGAGAGCATGAGCACTCAGGCCATCACTGGCCCTCGTGACGTGCCGGCTGCCCGGCGGCCGGTCATCGCCGGTCTCGGCATCACGGAGGTGGGGCGCGTCTACGGCCGCAGCCCGGCGGGCTTCGCCGCCGACGCCGTTCGCCGCGCCGTGGCCGACGCCGGTCTGCAGCTCTCCGACGTCGAC
>JBHEMB010000324.1:0-8524 GCA_046262855.1 Mycobacteriales bacterium
GCTGATGAGCGACAACACGCCCATCACGATCACGGCCTCGACCATCACCAACCTCGGCATCAAGAGGGTCCTCGGGATCCCGATGCCCGTCTACGTCTTCGCGCTCGTCTGCGTGGTGGCGTGGGTGGTCCTCAACCGCACCGCCTTCGGCCGCCACGTCGTCGCCGTCGGCGGCAACGCCGAGGCGGCCCGCGCGTCAGGGATCCGCGTCGAGCGGGTGCAGTTCGCCGTCTACGTCATCTCAGGGCTGTGCGTCGGCATCGGCGCCATCCTCGTGACGGGACGGCTGGGAAGTGCTTCTCCGGTGACCGGCAGCGGCTACGAGCTCGACGCGATCGCGGCCGCGGTCATCGGAGGTGCCGCTCTCAGTGGCGGCAAGGGGGGAATCGGGGGCAGCGTCCTTGGAGTGCTGCTGTTCCAGGTGATCTTCAACTTGTTCAACCTGCTGGACGTGAACACCAACCTGCAGGGCGTTCTGAAGGGTCTCATCATCCTCGCTGCGGTTGTGCTGCAGCGGCGTACACGGAAGGTCTAGCAGCCATGCGCAGCACCCATCACTTGTCCCGAGCAATCGCGGTCGCCGCAGTCGCGGCCATCGCCGTGACCGGATGCAGTGTCGGAAAGGACGACAGCTCCAGCGGGAACACCGGCAACACCAGCAACGGGAAGGCCGGCAACGGCAAGCACGTCACGATCGCCTTCTCGGCACCCGCCGCGGACCACGGCTGGCTCGCCGCCCTCACCAAGAACGCCAAGGCACAGGCGAGCACCTACAAGGACATCACGTTCATCGCCACCGAGGGCGCGGCCGACGCCGCGGCGCAGGTCGCCCAGGTCGAGTCCCTCATCGCCCGCAAGCCCGACGTGCTCGTGATCCTCCCGCAGGACGGCAGCGCCCTGACCCAGGTCGCGCTGGAGGCCATGAACAAGGGCATCCAGGTCGTCAACGTCGACCGCGAGTTCACGACGCCGTCGGCGTACCGGACCCTCATCGGCGGCGACAACTACGGCATCGGCCAGCAGGCCGGCAACTACTTCGCCGAGCAGCTGAAGTGCAAGGGCAACGTCGTGGAGATCCAGGGCATCGCCGGCATCTCCGTGACGACGGACCGCACCAAGGGCTTCGCCGACGCCATCAAGAAGTGCAACGGCGGCATCCGCATCGTCGCCCAGCAGCCGGCCGACTTCGCCCCCGACAAGGGTCAGGCCGTCATGGGCACGATCCTCCAGGCGCAGAAGAAGATCGACGCCGTCTACACCCACGACGACGACATGGCGCAGGGCGTCGTCGCGGCCATCAAGGAGGCCGGCCGCGACAAGCAGATGTTCGTGACCGGAGCCGGCGGCTCGAAGCAGGCCATGGACGCCATCAAGGCCGGCGGCCTCTACCGGGCGACCTTCCTCTACAACCCGATCATGTCCGCGTCGGCGGTCAGCCTGGCGCGCCTCATCGGTCAGGAGGCCGGCCTGTCCGAGCTCCGCGAGCCGGGTGTCCCGAGCAAGATCATCCTGCCCGCCACCGAGGTGACCAAGGACAACGTCGACAAGGTCTACGACCTGGCCTACTAGGCCAGAGCAGACGGTGAGCGCGGGGCCTCGAGCGAGCAGCTCGGGGCCCCGCGCGCCGTCCTGGCGATCCAGCAGGAGGGACACGTCCTCGGACGGCGAACCCAGCAACGAGCCCAGACACGGAGGTGGTCAGCATGAGCAGCTTGTCCGCACTGTCCTTGTCCCGACTGTCCTTGTCCGAACTGTCCCGACGTGAGGTCATCGGCGCGGCCGGTCTCGCAGGTCTCGGCCTGGTCGCCGGCTCCACGCCGGCGCTGGCGGCCACGAAGACGGAGACGGTCCCCGACTCCGCGATCGGCACCCAGCTCTTCACCTGCACCGTCGCCACCCTGGTGGCGATGCCGGTCGCACTCGAGCTCATCGCCACGATCGGCTACCAGATCGTCGAGCACGCCGGCTACCCGACCGCGGTCAACGCCCAGACGTTCCGCAGCGAGCTCGACGCCAGCGGCCTCAGGTGCACGTCGGGGCACACCGACATCCCGCACCCCTACAACGACGCGACGTGGAAGACGGCGCTCGAGAACGCGAACATCGTCGGCCAGAGCTACATCGTCTGCCCCAGCAAGAGCGGGCTGTCGACCGTGGCTCACTGGAAGGCCTACGCCGACAGCCTCAACAAGGCAGGCGCCGCTGCCAAGGCCGCCGGCCTGCGCAGCATCGGTCACCACAACCACACCGGCGAGTGGCAGCCGCTCCCGGGATCGAAGCTCCGGCCAGTCGACGTGCTGCTGCAGAACACCGACCCGGCCCTGGTCCACCTCGAGATGGACATCGGCTGGGCCTACGCGGCGCTCGGCTCGGTCGAGAAGGTCCAGGCCGAGCTGCGCCGCTACCCGGCACGGATCCGCCAGTTCCACGTCAAGGACATCGTCAACGATGCACCCGTGCTCCCAGGGCAGGGCGAGATCGGCAAGGAGGGCTTCGCCAAGATCTTCGGCACGGCGAAGGAGACCCGCCAGCCCATCACCGACTACCTCATCGAGGACGACACCGCCCTCGTCACCTGTGCGGACGCCGAGCTCACCGGCTACCAGCTGCTGCACGGCATGACCTACACCTGGCAGGCACCCGAGAGCAGGACGCGTTCCGGCGGCTCCGGCGGCAGCGGGTCCGGCGGCAGCGGCAGCTCGAGCGGCGGCGGCAGCGGCGGGTCCCTGGCCGCGACCGGCGGCGCCCTCACCGGTGTCGGCACCCTCGGCCTGGCCGCTCTTGCCGGCGCCGTCCTCGCCCGCCGTCGCCGCTCCACCACCATCATCTGAAAAACGCCGTCACCTGAAACAGCGCATCACCTGAAACAGCACCATCTCAAGGAGACCCTCGTGCGTGCTCGTCCCTGGCGCCTCGCCGCTGCCGCCGCCCTCGTCGGAGGCTTGCTCAACCCGCTCGCCTTCCCGGCCAAGGCGGCCGACGGGCCGCGGGTGCTCGTCTGGGGCGGCGCCTACGGCTTCCGGCACACCAGCATCACGGCGGGCGAGCGCACGATGCTGCAGCTCGCCCAGTCCACCGGCGCCTTCGACGTCACCGTCACCGAGAACCCACTCGACCTCTCGATGCAGACGCTCAAGCAGTACGACGTCCTGATGTGGATCAGCACCACCGGCAAGCCGCCCCTGACGCAGCAGCAGCGTGACGAGGTCGTGCGATGGTCGGCCTGCGGCGGCGGCAACATCGGCATCCACGCCGCCGCCGACAGCGACTATGGCTGGGCCGAGCACGCGGAGCTCTTCGGGGCGCAGTTCGACTCGCACCCCAAGACGGCCGACTCCGGTGAAGCCCGGATGCTCATCGAGAAGCCGAAGGACCCGATCGTCAAGGGCTGGGGCGGCGCGAAGTCCTTCATGTTCGACGACGAGTACTACCGCTGGCGCGCCGCGAAGCGCGTCCCCGGCGTCTCGCTGCCGCGCAACCTGCCGGGGGTCGAGGTCCTGCTGTCGCTCGACGAGACGACGGTCGGCGGCAGCATCCAGACCGGGCCGCTGGCCTACGAGCACCACCAGCCCATCGCGTGGAAGAAGACCTTCCGCGGTGGTGGCCGGGTCTTCTACAACAACATGGGCCACAGCGACGACACCTGGGACGTCCCCGCCTACCAGACGTCGCTCGTCGAGGCCGTGAAGTGGGTCGGCGGCAAGCGCCCCAACCCCACGTGCCTGGCCAGCAGCAAGGCGTTGCCGGCTCCGGCCGCCCCGCCCAAGGCCCGCGCCGCCACCGTCGGGGCCCGTTGCGCCGTACCCGCTCTGAAGCCCCGCAGCGGTGGCACCTGGGAGACCAGCGGTTCCGCCAAGCGGCTCACCACCGGTGACACCGTCGACCTTGCTGCCGGCGTCGCCGGCGGGCTGGCCTGGGGCGCGCAGACCTACGTGCTCGACCTCAGCAGTCAGAAGGGTCGCAAGGCCGACGTCACCGTGGACCTGACGTGGGACGACCCGCTCGACGACTACGACCTGGACGTCGTGACCGGGTGGGGCGCCTACGGCGCGCACGCACCGACCGGCGGCACGTCGGAGCACCTGGTGCTGCGTGACGTGCCGACCTGCGCCGTGCTGCACATGACAGGCGACAACATGCTGGCAACCGGCACCGCCGGCCCCACCCTGCACGTCTCGGTCGGCCGCGTCCGGTGAACCGCTGGGTCGGCTGGCTCGCCCTGGCGGCTGCGCCGGTGACCCTGGCCGGGCTGCTGCTCGGCATCTCGCTGGTCGACTGGGACGCCGAGGCCTACCGCGACCCGGCGGTCGTGCTGGCAATCGGCGCCGACGACGCGGGCGTGCTGCGGGTGTCCTACCTGCTCACTGCGCTCGGCTCCTACGTCATGCTCGTGCCGTTGGCCTTGTGGCTGCGGGCCAAGGTCGCCGACCCAGATCCGGTGCGCGACGGTACGACCACCGTGGCCGGCCTCGCCTACCTCGGGCTCGGCGCCGCCGGAGCCTGTGTGCTGGGAGCGGTCATCCCTGAGCTCATCAGGCTGTACGGCGAGAGCGGGGCCGACCACGAGACGCTCGAGACCGCGTGGCACACCGCCAACCGGATCGGTGAGGACGGCCTGCAAGGCATGGTGCAGAACCTCGCGGGCGCCGCCTGGTGGCTGCTGCTCGGCACCCGTCTTCGCTTGCTGCACAAGGGAATCGGTGGCCTGACCCTGCTGCTGGGGGTGGCGTCCGCAGTCAACGCGGTCGGCTCGCTCTTCGAGCTCGACGCGCTGCAGGTGCCGGGGCTCACGGTAACCGTGCTCGGGGCACCGGTCTGGTCGTTCCTGCTCGGGCTGTGGGTGCTCCGCAAGCCACAGCTGGGCGTCGTCACCGGCTGAGCCCGTCCCTTCGGGGAGGTCAGCCCAGGTCGGCCAGGTCGGCCTCGAGGCGGCGGCGAGCCGCGGGCACGGCGGCCAAGCAGCAGCCGAGCACGGTGAGGACCTCGACCGCGAGCACTGCGAGCCCCAGGCGCGGCCAGTCGACGAGGAACGTCAGGTCGCTGTAGCCGACGGCGAAGAGCACCCGCAGCAGCAGCAGCCCGACGCCCAGGCCGAGCGTCGCCCCGAGCGTGGTGGTCAACACGGGCTCGGCGGCCAGTACCAGCACGATGTGCCGACGGGTCGCACCGAGGGCGCGCAGGACAGCGAGCTCATGCCGGCGCTCCCGTGCGCTGCGCGTCACTCCCGCGGCCACCGAGGTGAGGGAGACCAGCAGCGCGAGGACCACCATCAGCGCGAAGACGTCGGTGAAGGTGCGATTGGCGGCGATGACGTCGGCGCGCGCCTCGTCCACGGTCTTGGCGTCGAGCCCCACCCCGCGGTCCGTCCGCGCCAGCGCATGGGCGAGGGTGGTGCGGCTCGTGCCAGCAGCGGCGCGAGCGAGCACCATCGTGTCGCCGCGCGCGGTCGCGACGCTGCGGAAGGAGGTGTCGCTCAGCAGCACGCTGTTGACGAGGAACGTGTCCAGCACGGCGACCAGTCGGAAGCGCCGGACACCCCCCGGGGTGTCGAGCACGACGTCGTCCCCTGGTTGCGCACCCTCGGGCCGCGACGAACGGTCGAGCACCGCCTTGTCGTCGCCGACCAGGACCGCCTGCAGGGCGTCGACCGCGCGGCCGTAGCCCGGCAGGGCAGCAGCAAGCCCGAAGCGCTGCGCCGCTACGAACTGCGGGTTGAGGCCCGCGACCCGGACCGGGTAGGGCACGGTCATCCGTCGGCCCCCGTCGTCCTCCACCCGGAACCGCTCCTCCGGCTGGATCGCCGACGGCAGGCCGACCACCGCGCCGGCTTCGGGCAGCGCGCGCAGCCGGTCGACGTCAGCGTCCGCGACCGAGGTCCCCAGGGCATCGAACCCACCGCCCTGGCGGGTTGCCGGCTGGCCCGCTGCGTTGCCCAGCACCGCAAGCGACGCGACGGTGAACAGCGCGGCAGCAACGGTGGCCATCGCCAGCCCGCTGCGGTCCCGCCGCTGCTGCGCGCTCGCCCCTGCGGCGAGCAGCGCGGCCTGCGGGACGCCGCGCGGGGCGTACCCGCGCACCCGGCGCATCACGTCGCGCAACCGGTCGGTGGCAAGCACGCACCCGCAGCCGATCGCCAGCAGGCCGGCGACCGTGATGATGCCGAAGCCTGCCTGCACGCCTTGCGCGAAGTCGCCGAGCACGGCCGCCCCGACGAACGCCCAGAGCAGGCCACCGACGGCTGCGGCACGGTCGAACCGTCCGGGGTCCTCGTGCTGGCGGCGCCTGTACAGCCAGCCCGTGGCCAGCAGCAGCGTGAGCCCGAGGTAGAGAAGCGGACCTCCGGCCAGGCCCGCTCCGAGGCAGAGGCAGCCGGCGGAGAGTACGACGATGGCACGCCGCTGGCCGTCCGGCCGTGCCGGCCCTGGCACCTCGCCGCGCAGCACGCGGTCGACGTCGGCGGCGAGCACACGTCGAGCCGCGCTGCGTGCGGCGAGCGACACGACCACGACCATCACCACGACCCCGGACGCCACCGTCCACGGGTTGAGGTCGAGGCCGAGCCGGACCTGCTCACGGCCACGGCCCGCGCTCAGCTGCGCGAAGTGGTCGGCGAGCGCTCCGGCGAGGGAACGCGCGAGCGGCACCGCCAGCACCGTCCCCACAACGGCTGCGAACAAGCCGTAGGCGGCGCTCTCCATCACCAGCAGCCGCGCGGTCTGCTTGTCGGTGAGTCCCCATGCCCGCAGCACCGCGAGCTCTCGCGCGCGCTCCAGCCCGAGGGCTGTCAGCAGGTTGACGACGGCGGCGGCGGCCGCGGCGGTCACCAGGACCGCGAGCGCCAGCAGGATCGAGCGGAAAAGCCCGCCCTCGCCACCCGCGGTCTCCAGGGCCTCTGCCCGTACCGGCCGCAGCGACAGCCCGAGCCCCAGCGCAGTCGGGTTGAGCCGGTCGATGAGCGCCTTCGCGTCGTCCTTGTCGTGGCTGCGGGCAGCAAGGTGCAGCACCGTGGACTTGCCGGGCAGCAGACCGGTGCGCCGTTGCAGGACGTCACGGCTGACGACGACGTTCGAGGTGCGGTGCAGGTCCGCCGTACCCCGGTCTGCGAGCACACCCGCCACGCGGAAGGACAGCCGGACGGTAGTGGCCAGGTGCCGGACGGTGGTGTCGCGAGAGGCCATCCGCTCCCGCCACTCTGGCACCGCGACGACCACCGTGAGCGGGTCACCGACGCCGAGGTGCAGGCGGCGGGCGAGGCGGTCGTTGACGAGCGCCTGGTCGGCGTCCAACCGCAGCCAGTCGACGGAGCCGCGCTCGGCCACCAACGGCGGGAAGGCTTGGTCCTCCGGGCCGAGGCCGAGGATCTCGCCGTGGGTCTCGACCCGGTCGCCGTGCAGCACGACGGCAGCAAGCAGCAGCCGCGGCGCCCAGCGCGGGGACAGCGGCCCGGCCTCCTCACCAACGGCCCGGCCCGCGCTGTCGTCGAACAGTGACGTGCGGCTCGACCGCGCTTCGACGTCGACGGCGCCCCACTCGGAGGCGGCGTCGCTCGTGAACAGCCGGGCCAGCGAATCGGCGGCGACCAGCGACGTCTGGGTGGCGAGCGCCATCACCACGGCCATGACGACCGCGGCGACCGCCCGGCCGGGCCGGCGCAGGGCAGCCCGCAACCACAGCCGCAGGACCGGGGCTGTCACACCCGGTGCCCGTCGCGCAGCCGGACCACCTGGTCGGCGTGCGCGGCGACGTCCGCCGCGTGGCTCACCACGACGACGGCGCAGCCGTCGGCCGCGAGCCCTCGCAGCAGTGCCACGACGTCCGCCGCCGCGGCGCTGTCGAGCGCGCCCGTGGGCTCATCCGCCCAGAGCACATCGGGAGCGGAGCAGATCGCCCGCGCCACCGCCACCCGCTGCAGCTGCCCTCCCGACAGCTCGGCGGGAAAGGCAGCAGCCCGATCTCCCAGGCCGACCCGCTCGAGTGCCGCACCGACCCGCTGCTGCACCTCCGCACGCGGGAGTGCGCGCATGAGCAGCGGCAGGGCCGTGTTCTCCGCAGCGGTCAGCGCCGGCAGCAGGTTGTCACGCTGGAAGACGAAGGCCATCCGCTGCCGACGCAGCCTCGCGCGGGCGTCGTCGCCCAGCTCCTGCAGGTCCTGGCCCGCGAAGCACACCCGACCGCGGTCGGGCACGGCGAGGCCCGCCAGGCAGTGCAGCAGGGTGGTCTTGCCGCTGCCGGACGGGCCCGCGATGACGGTGAACGATCCGGGTTGCACCTGCACGGACACGTCCTGCGGCGCCCGCACCTGAGCGGCACCGTCGCCGTACGCCTTGTCGAGCTGCTGTCCCTCGATCAGTGCTGCCACGCGGTCAGCACATCACACGGGACACGATCGGGACACGGGCCGGGACACGGGTCTGGCCGACGACCTGAGTCAGGCCCACACCACCTGGCGCCGCGGCACGCGGACCAGCAGGGCGAGCGCGCCGGCGCCCAGCAGCAGCGCTGCCGGCACCCGGAACGGCGCGAA
>JBHEMB010000325.1:0-4427 GCA_046262855.1 Mycobacteriales bacterium
GTCACGTCCTGGCCGCGCCACGCGCCGAGCGGCCGCCGCAGCACCTTCTCGGCACCGAAGACCGTCGACACGGGCAGCAGCCCCAGGCCCTCGACCGCACCCGCCCGTGACTCCACCTCGTCGATGATCGACGTGCCGAGCATCTGGAAGCCGCCGCAGATCCCGAGCACGGGGCCGTCGTGCCGCAGCAGCGCCCGGTCGATCCCGCGGGCCCGCAGCCAGGCCAGGTCTGCCAGCGTCTGCCGGGTGCCGGGCAGCACGACGAGGTCGGCGTCAGCCAGCTCCTCAGCAGTCTCCGCAAACCGCACCAGCACGCCGGGCTCTGACCGCAGCGCGTCGATGTCGGTCCAGTTCGACAGCCGCGGCAGCCGGACCACCGAGACGCGCAGTACGTCACGACCGAGCGCAGGCACCGGCGCCACCCGTGCCGACAGGCCGAGCGAGTCCTCGACGTCGAGCTCGAGCCCCTCGGCCCAGGGCAGCACTCCGACGGTACGCCGGCCGGTCAGGTCCTCCAGCATCCGCAGCCCGGGCTCGAGCAGCGCCGGGTCACCACGGAACTTGTTCACGACGAACCCGCTGACGAGCGCCTGGTCCTCGGCCGCCAGCAGGGCCAGCGTCCCGAACAATCCCGCGAACACCCCGCCTGGGTTGATGTCGCCGACCACGATGACGGGCAGCTGAGCGGCCCGCGCCAGTCCCATGTTGGCGATGTCCGTGGCTCGCAGGTTGATCTCAGCCGGCGAGCCGGCCCCCTCGCAGATCACCACGTCGAACCGGTTCCGCAGGTCGACCAGGCAGTCCAGCGCGACGGCAGCGAGCGTCTGCGCGTACGAGCGGTAGGACACCGCCGACACGTCCGCGAAGGGCTTGCCGACCAGCACCACCTGCGAGGTCCGGTCGCTGCCGGGCTTCAGCAGCACCGGGTTCATCGCAGCCTCGGGCTCGACGCCCGCAGCTGCAGCCTGCATGGCCTGGGCCCGGCCGATCTCGGCACCGTCCATCGTCACGGCCGAGTTCAGCGACATGTTCTGGGCCTTGAACGGCGCCACCTTCACACCCTGACGCGCGAGCCATCGGCACAGGCCCGCGGTCAGGACGGACTTGCCGGCGTCGCTCGTCGTCCCCGCGACGAGCAGCGCGCCCTTCACCGGCGCGTGGCCACGGCGAGCACACCGGCGGCGAGCGACACTGCAGCCGAAAGCCTTGCAGCGCGGGGGATGTCGGAGACCCTGGGCGCCGGGCCGTTGCCCATCAGCGGCCGCTCCTCGACCCGGGCGCCGTACGTCAGCGGACCGCCCAGCGTGCGGCCCAGCGCTCCGGCGAACGCCGCCTCGACGGGACCGGCGTTCGGCGACGGGTGCTTACCACCGTCGCGCCAGCAGGCCTGGAGAGCACGGCGCGGCGACCCGTCGACCAGCGGCGCGAGCACGGCCGCCAGCCCCGCGGTGATCCGCGCCGGCACCCAGTTCGCGACGTCGTCGAGCCGTGCCGCTGCCCAGCCGAAGCGCTCGTACCGCTCCGACCGGTGACCGACCATGGCATCGAGCGTGTTGACGGCGCGATAGCCCAGCAGACCCGGCACGCCCGCTACCGCACCCCAGAACAGCGGCGCCACGACCGCGTCGGAGGTGTTCTCCGCCACCGACTCCACGGTCGCCCGGGCCAGGCCTGCGGCGTCGAGGTACGACGGGTCGCGGCCGCACAGGTGCGGCAACCGCGCGCGCGCGCCGGTGATGTCGTCGTCGTCGAGCAACCGGTGCAGGACCCGGGCTTCCCGACGCAGCGTCGTGCCGCCGACGACCGCCCAGGTGGCCACGGCGACAGCCCATCGGCGGCGGCGCACGAGGGATCCAAGTGCGACTGCCGCACTCGTGAGGCCGACGGCGTAGACCGCGCCGACCGCGCGAGAATCCTTGTATCCCAAGCGTTCTGCGCCTGCGGCAACCGTTCCGAAGGCAGCGACGGGATGGGCCCGTTGCGGGTCCCCGAGGATCGCGTCGAGCCCCAGACCGACAGCGGTAGGCCAGGCGCACATGCCGACGATGCTAAACCGGCTGGGCCGTCGGGCTTGGTGCTCGCGGCATCCACCGAGGCCTTCGACAGCGTCCGCGCCGTGACCGCCTCGTCGCGACCGATGGCGTCGAAGGGGACCTCACAGGTTGGCGTCCAGAGGGGCCGCGGAGGCTCAGGAGGTGCGGAACCGGGAGATGGAGGCACCCAGATCATCGGCCAGCGCGTTGAGCTGGGCCGCCGCCGCGGCGGTCTGGCGGGAACCCACGGCATACTGACGGGAGACGTCGGCGACCTGGGCCATGGCGGCCACGACCTGGTCCGACGCCGAGCGCTGCTGCTGGGTGGCGACCGAGATCTCGCGGGCCGCGTGAGTCGTCTCGTTCACCATGCCACTGATCCGGTTGAGCGCTTCGGCGACACCACGGGCCAGCTTCGCGCCCACCGTGACCTGCTTGGCCCCTTCCTCCGAGGCGACGATGGTCCTGCTCGTCTCGGCCTGGATCTCGCTGACAATCGCCTGGATCTGACCGGTCGACTCCTGGGCTCGTTCTGCCAGCTTGCGGACCTCTGAGGCGACGACCGCAAAGCCCCGACCGTGCTCGCCGGCGCGCGCAGCCTCGATGGCCGCGTTCAGCGCCAGCAGGTTGGTCTGGTCGGCGAGGTCGTCGATGACGTCGAGGATCCGGCCGATCTCCTGAGACTTGTCGCCCAGGGAGAGGGCTCGGGCGGCGATCGAGTCGACGCCCTCGGCGATCGCGTCCATCGAAGTCACGCTGGCTCTCACCGCCTCCTGGCCCTCGGCGGCCTGCCGCAGGGTCTGCTCGGCGTAGTGAGCGACGCTCTCCGACGTCTCGGCGATCTGGGCGGCAGTCGCCGCGAGCTCGTCGATCGTGGCGGTCGTCTCCGTGACCGCACTGGACTGCTCGGTCGCGGAGGTTGCGTGTTCCTCGGCAGTGGCCAGCAGCTCGCCTGCACTGGCTCGGATCTGCTCCCCACCCCCCCGCAGCTGACCGACGAGGTCGCGAAGGTCGGTCACAGTGGAGCGCATCGCCCCCACGAGCGGGGCCATCTCGTGATCGTCGTGTCGGGTCTCGGGAACGGCTGTCAGATCGCCCTCTGCAGTCCGAGCGAGCACGCCGGACAGGTCCGCGACGCGGTCGACGAGCTGGCTGCGCGCGTCTCGCGCCTGACTCCTCATGCCGTAGAAGGACGTCGTCACGGCGCCCAGGTACCAGGCCATGCCGGGATACACCGCCAGCGCGACGACGAGCGTGGCCGCGTGCTCATGGTCGAGAGTGTGCGAGAGAAGCGCCACCAGGGCCACCACCCCGTCCGTGGCCAGGCCCCACATGATCGCCTTCACCCGCGACGTGTGCAGTGCCGCGAACAGCACGGTAGGCATGAACAGCAGCCACAACGCCGTGTCGAGCCCACCAGCGACGGCCAGCAGACCGCCCTGCACGAGCAGGTTGGTGAGATAGAGGCAGAACTGGATCGACCGCAGCTGGCCACGCAGGATCGGGACGGCCCGGAGAAGACCCGGAAGCCCACTGACGCACACCATGTTCACGGCGTTGGCGAGCGCCCACACCCCGATCATCGTCAAGCCACGGTCGTCCTGGGTCGTCATCGAACGCACCACGGCAACCGTCACCGACAGGCCCGCGGACCCCCAACCGAGCAGGTTGGCGGCACGCAGCATCCGCTTGCGGTGGTCCATGATCACTTCCTTGGGTCGCGGATCTTTCGGCACAACCTGCAAGCACCTGAAGTGGATCGCGCGCACCGCGGGTTGCGGAAGCGACGGGACGAGCCACGCCTGCGTGAGCAGCGCTCCGGGCAGGTCGCGCTCCGCGCCCCTAGATCCGAGGGTTGACCTGGGAGTTGATGGCTCCCGCGAGGCCGCACCTGTCGTCGAACAGGATCGGGACGACGAACCAGAATCAGCCGCGGGCAGCGACCATCCCGGTCCGGAGGAAGGGCGACAGGTCGTCGGGCGCGGCCGGCTTGCTGTAGAGGAAGCCCTGCAGCGCATCGGCACCCAGGTGGATGACGACGTCCGCGACGGCCTGCGTCTCGACGCCCTCGGCGACGACCCGGAGCCCCAGGTCGTGAGCCACGTCGACCACGGCCCGCACGACCGTGGCCCGTCGGTGGTCGACGTCGACGCCGTCCACGATCGTCCGGTCCAGCTTGAGCGTGCGCAGCGGCAGGTCCACCAGGTAGGCCAGCGACGACCAGCCGGACCCGAAGTCGTCGACGGCGACCCCGATGTCCGCGTCCGCGCAGCGCGACAGGGCGGCCCGCGCCTGGGGCCCGACGAGGTCCCCCTCGGTGATCTCCACCGACAGCGCCCGACGCGGCAGACCGGCATCGTCGACCAACCGGAGCAGCTCGCGCAGCTGTTCGGG
>JBHEMB010000326.1:0-6199 GCA_046262855.1 Mycobacteriales bacterium
CGTGCTGCGCGCGGTCTGGGAGCCATGGGTGGCACAACCCCAGATGCTCGCGGCATTCTGGCAGGCGCACCGAGGGCCCGGCGGGAAGCAACTGCAAGAGGGCCTCAATGTCACGATGCCGGTCATCCACAGCGCGCTCGCCGGCGCTGACGCTGATCAGCTTGCTGATTTCGACCTCGTGCTCCTTCATGTCCTCGGATCGGTCATCGACGCCTTCACGAACGGCGACCTCCTTGTCACGGACGTCATCCCCACCCTGGAACGCACCGTGTACCGCCTTCTCGCTGACAACCGGATCGCCGGCGTCGGCCCCGAACCCGCGGCGGCTGCACCACCGCGACCACTCCCCACGGGGCGGCGTCAGCAACGCCGCCGGCGTGACCGCTGAGAAGAGGATGTGAGCTGCAGGATGCTGTCCATCGACCAGGAGCTGATCGAGGCTGTGCTGGCCCTACCGGCAGAACGCCTCGCAGCACCAGTCTTTGCGCGGGACGACTGGAAGGGTTTGCGCGCGTTCGGCAAGGAGGCTCTGGCCCTCCTCGAATCCAGCCTGCCCGAGCATAGCGACGTCATCCGAGCTGATCACGACGTCACGAGCTACGACGGCGTCAGCATCCTGTGCCGCTGGTACACGCCACCCGGCCACCTGACGACAGCGCCAGGTCCGGCCATCGTCTACCTCCACGGTGGCGGGATGATCACCGGCAGCGTCGCGCTCTACGATCGAACAGTTGCCGCGTACGTTGCGGACAGCGGCGTCCCCGTGCTGTCCGTCGATTACCGCCTCGCCCCCGAACACCCCCACCCGACGCCGGTCGAAGACTGCCTCGCCTCTCTGACCTGGCTGCAGTCGAACACGGAGCTCTACGTCGATCCGGCCAGGATCGCGGTGATGGGCGACAGCGGCGGAGGGGGACTCGCCGCCGCCACCGCCGTGCTCGCACGCGACCGCGGTGTTGCGCTTGCCAAGCAGATCCTCATCTACCCGATGCTTGACGATCGCAACACCACACCAGACCAGCACCTCACCGCCTATGCCGGGTGGAGCTACGACGACAACTACACGGGCTGGCACGCCCTGCTCGGTGACACCATCGCAACCGCCGACGTTCCAGCAACCGCCGCGCCCGCCCGAGCGAAAGACCTCACCGGCGTTGCTGACGCGTACGTGGAGGTCGGCGAGCTGGACATCTTCCGTGACGAATGCATCGAGTACAGCCGGCGCCTCAGCGCCTCGGGGGTGTCCTCCGAGCTCCACGTGCATCCCGGATGCCCACACGGCTTCGATCGAGTCTCATCGGACCTCGGCGTAGCAAAACGCGCCCGCAGTGACCGACTTCGCGTCATCGCCAGCCTGTGACCAGAACACAAGACGGGGGAGGATCATTGAACACGCCCATAGGCAGACGGAACTCGAGAACCAACCAAGGATGCAGGACATGCTCGGCTCCTGCCCAACCGGGCGCGCGGGTGCCGCGGCCGAGATCGCCAACGTCGTCCGCTTTCTCATCGCAGACACCGCGTCGTACGTCTCCGGCAACGACGTCCTCGTCGACGGCGGCATTCTCAAGGCCAACAGCACCAACCCGCTCGATAACCCGGCGCCAGCCGCGCTCGCCATGCTCCCTCATGTCGGATGCACGAGCGCGGTGGATCGATGTGGACCTGCGCGAACACGCAATCGGACGAACCCAGGTCTCGCTCGCTGCCTGCCGATGGTTTACACGTACAAACCGCCGTTGACGCCGAACTGCTGCCCGGTAATGAAGCCGGCACTGTCGGAGCAGAGGAACACGGTCGCGGCGGCGATATCCTCTGCGGTTCCTACCCGACCGACCGGCGCGACCATGGCCATGATGTCAACGCCTGGCGAGTCGCCCCGCTCGATCGCCTCGTCCATCATCGGCGTGTGCACGATCGAGGGCGGGATCGTGTTCACGGTGATGCCGTGCGGCGCGAGGTCACGGGCGAGCGACTTCGTCAGGCCGATGACGCCGCCCTTCGACGCGGTGTAGTGCGCCATCCGCGGCGCTCCGATCTGGGCACTCGCCGAGGAGATGGTGACGATCCGGCCCCACGTCGCTGCGAGCATGTCGGGGACGACAGCCTGGATCGCGGCGAACGTGCCCGTCAGGTTGATGCCGAGGACGCGGTTCCACTCCTCCTCGGTCACCGCGGTGATGTCGGCGTACGCGGAGATGCCGGCGCTGGTGACCATGACGGTGATGTCCCCGAGCTGTCGGCGCACCTCGCCGATGGCTGCCTGGGTGCCCTTCCAGTCGGCGACGTCGACCTCGAGTCCCACGGCCTCGCCGCCCTGGGCGACGAGCTCCATGGCGACGGCCTGGGCGGCATCACCCTGCCGGTCGAGCACCCCGATCCGGTGCCCGTCGGCGGCCAGGGCGAAAGCGATCGCCTTGCCGATGCCGGAGGCCCCACCCGTAACGACCGCGGTGCGCATCAGGAACCCGCCTTGGGCGTGAAGACCAGGTGCAGGTCGGTGAGCCCGCGCAGGATGAAGGTCGGCTCGTAGCGGAAGCGCCGCGTCCCTTCAGGACCGTGGTGCTCCTCGTCCAGGCTGATGTCGTCGGTGAGCTCCAGGAGCCGGCGCATGGTGACCCTGGCCTCGAAGCGCGCGAGCGAACCACCGGGGCAGGCGTGCGCACCGCGCCCGAAGGCCAGGTGCGCGAACGGGTCGGGACGGTCTATGTCGAACTCTGCCGGACAACCGAAGGCGCGCGGGTCCCGGTTGGCGGCGCCCCCGAGAACCATGACGATGGAACCGGCCGGGACGTCGTAGCCGGCCACGGTGGTGTCCGTCAGCGCCAGCCGGAACTGCGACTTGACCGGCGGCTCCAGCCGGAGCTCCTCCTCGATGAGGTCACCGAGGCGGTCCGGATTGGCGCGCATCTTCGCCTGCAGGTCCTTGTCCTCTGCGAGCCGACGGGCTGCGTGCGTGATCAGTCGTGCCGAGGTGTCCTGGCCCGCTGCGAACAGGAACGTGGCGATGTGCACGACGTCGGCGACCTCAGGGGTGCTGCCGTCCGGGAAGGTCGTCGTCGCGAGCGAGGTCAGCACGTCCTGCCGGGGCTCGCGGCGGCGCTCCTCGACGTACCGGCTGAAGAAGCTGTCCAGGAACTCCAGCGGGTTGTGCGGCATCGCGTCGTCGGCGCCAAGCTCACCCGGAACATTGACGCCCAGCCCCGCGACGAAGCTGTCGCGCTCGTCGTCCGGCACGCCGAGCAGGTCCGCGACCACCAGCAGCGCGTAGGAGCGCGCGTAGGCGTCCATGAACTCCACCCGCCCCTGCGCGATCAGCGGCACCAGCCGCTCGTCGGCGAGCTGCGCCATGTAGTCCTCGTTCTCCTTCAGCCGCCGAGGTGTGAGCAGCCGCATGAGGAGCGATCGGTGCTTGGTGTGGTCAGGCGGGTCCATCGTGACGAGGTGCTCGCTCAACGGGAGCTGGTCGCGCACCCGCGCGACCTGGGCCGCGATGTCGTCGCCCTCGAAGGTCGCCGCCGGCCCCGAGTAGGGGCCAGCGACCGAGAGACACGACGAGAACAGCGCGTTGTCGTTGAGGACCTGGACCGCTTCCTCGTGACCGCTGATGACGAAGACGCCGTGGTGCGGCTCGCGCCACACCGGCCCCTGCGCCCGGACGGCTTCGTACCAGTCGAGCGGGTCCTCTGCCAGCCCCGGGTCGCTGAAGAAGTCCAGATCCTGCAGTGAGTCGGCCACGGTCACGAAAGCGCTCATTTCCCAGTTGGAAACCAGTGTGCTGAGCACTTGCTCAGCACAGGGTCCATGTCTAACGCGATCCGGCGTGACGCGTCAAGAGCCGGCGGGGCAGGATGTGCCGCCATGACCGCCGTACGACGAGTGGGCGCCGAGGACTCGGCCACCCGCGCTGCCCTGCTCGACGCCGTCGAGCAGCTCATGCGCGAGCACGGCTATCCCGGCGTGACCTCGCGACGCGTTGCCGAGGTCGCTGGGGTCGCACCGACGCTGGTGCACTACTACTTCCGCACCATGGATGACCTGCTGCGCGCCACGCTGCGACGGTCCGCCGAGACCGGGCTGGAGCGGTGGGCCGCGGCCCTAGCGAGCGAGACACCACTCGCGTCGCCGTATGCGATCGGAACCGATGCTGACGAGGAGCGGGTGCTGTCCGAGTTCGCCGCAATGGCCCGGCACCATCCTGAGGTGAAGGCGGACCTGCTCGACTACGGCCGCAGGTTCCGGGCCCTGCAGGTCGCCGCGCTCAAGCAGGTGCTGCCGGACCAGGTGGCCGGCACCCATGTCCCACCCGAGGCCGTCGCCGTCCTGCTGACCTGGATCTCCCGCATGATGCTCACCGAGCAAGACCTCGGTCTCGAGGACGGTCACGCCGAGGTGCGGGAGCTCGTCGACCGGCTCATCACCCTGCTTCGGTAGCCGGGTTGCCGTTGCAGGAGAACGTAGACCTCCGAGGGCGAGAGGACTACTATCAGTTCCGAGTACGGCGACTCGACAAGGAGGCACCATGACGTCTGTGGACGTTCCGCGTACGACGGGTGGTGTCCGCGTCGAGATCGACCGCGGGGTCGCGACGATCACCATCGACCGGCCAGAGGCACGCAACGCGATCGGCTTCGCGACAGCCGACGAGCTCGACGCGGCGCTCGACGAGGTGCTCGGCTCAGACGCTGCAGTCCTGGTACTGCGTGGTGGCGGGGACCGCGCCTTCGTGTCGGGCGGCGATCTCAAGGAGCTCAGCGCGATCCGCACCCATGCCGACGCCCAGGCGATGGGGCTCCGGGTGCGCAGGCTGCTCAACCGCGTCGCCGAGTTCCCGCTGCCGGTCATCGCCGCGCTTAACGGGCATGCGCTCGGCGGTGGCGCCGAGGTCGCGATCTCCGCCGACGTCCGGATCGCCGCCGACGACATCAAGATCGGCTTCAACCAGGTGACGCTCGGCATCATGCCGGCCTGGGGCGGCGCGGAGCGGCTCGCGCAGGTCATCGGTCGTGGCCGGGCGCTGCTCGCTGTCGCCACCGGCGATCTCCACACCGCGAGCGAGGCCCTCGACCTCGGACTGGTCGACCGCGTCGTGCCGCGGGACGAGTTCGACGAGCAGGTCAGCGCCCTGGCGGAGCGCCTCGCATCGGTGGCGCCAGGCGCCACGCGCGCGATCAAGTCGGTGATCGCCGCAGCGGTCCCCACCGTGCACCCGCACACCGAGGCAATGGCCACCGACGCCTTCGCCGGGCTGTGGGCCGCTGACGCTCACTGGGACGCGGTAGAGCAGCTTCAGCAGAGGAGGAGCACGTGAAGGCGACCGTAGGGCAGACCCTGGCGAGCACGGTTGACACGACGACGGTCGTCATCGTGCGCGCGCCACAGGACGAGGTGGTCATCACCTGCGGCGGGGCCGAGATGGTCGACGCCAAGACCGGGGCCGGCACGGGCGGCACCGCCGATCCGGCGATGCAGGACGGCACGCTGCTCGGCAAGCGGTACGCCGACGAGCAGCTCGGCCTGGAGCTGCTCTGCAGCAAGGCCGGCACCGGAACACTTGCCGCGAACGGGAACCCGCTGGCGGTCAAGGACGCCAAGGCCCTGCCCTCGAGCGACTGATGCGCCTCCCGCTGCTGCTCGACATGGTCGCCGACGCGTTCGGTGACCGGGTGCTCGTCGGCCCGCGCGAGGGCGGGCTCACTGCGGCAGAGCTGCGCGCGCGCGTCGACACCGCGGCCGCCGACCTCATCGCCTCCGGCGCCGACTCCGTCGTGTACCTCGCCCTCAACGGGCCAGCCCTCCCGGTGGCGCTGTTCGCCGCGGCCCGCGCAGGACTCCCCCTCGTCCCGGTGAACTACCGGCTCGGCAAGGAGCAGCTCGACGCGCTGCTCACCAACCACCCCAAGGCGTTCGGCATCGCAGAAGGTGCCGAGGCCGAAGCAGCGCTGGACCGCGCCGGCATCTCGCACACGAACCCGGCCGACTGGCTCGCGGGGCTGCCGCTGCGGCCGGCCGATGCGCCCGTGCCGCTGGACGAGGACGCGCCCGCGGTCGTCATCTACACGTCCGGGACCACGTCGGCACCCAAGGGCGTCCTGCTGCGGCATGCCAACCTGGTGTCCTACGTGCTCGGCACCGTGGAGTTCGGATCGGCGGACGAGGCCGATGCCGCACTGGTCAGCGTCCCGCCGTACCACATCGC
>JBHEMB010000327.1:0-6721 GCA_046262855.1 Mycobacteriales bacterium
GTGCCGGCGGAGGCCGGGCCGGCAAGGACACCGACGAGACCGGCGGCCGCGACGGTGGTGAGGATGACGGTCTTGCGCATCAGGGGGCTCCTTGGAGGTGGTGGTGCGTGCCTCCCCATGGTTCGGTGACAGGGGGCTCACATCCCATAGCCCTCCGTGATCATCTGTGTGACTAGATAATTCGGACAGGCTTAGGCCGTTCGGCCGCTGGCCCGCCCGGTTCAGGCGACACTGTGGGTGATCGTCCCCGTGTACGTGCCGGCCACCGCCGACGCCGGAAGCGAGATCTGGACCGTCGGACGCCACGTCACGCTGGTGCTCGTGAGCAGCGGAACCGAGCCGCACGTCATGGCCGTCTGGGCGGTGCCGATGGCTACCGGGGTGACTAGCTGGCCGGGGGTGCAGAGGTTCGCGGCGAGCCCGGACGTCGCCGTCACCGAACCGGAGGTGTAGCCGACGGAGCTCGCCGGGATGGTCTCCGCACTGGTCGCCTGACCGGTGGTGAACGCCGTGCTGACGACGGTCGCTGTCCACTGGCTGCTGCCGCTCAGGCTGAGCGAGCCCCCGGTCGTCACCGTGACGCTGCCGAGCGTGCCGCTGATGCTCGCGGCGCCCGTGCTCGCCGACCCGAGCGAGGCGGCGGCGGGGACCGAGATGGTGAGCGACTGGAAGGTGGCAGCCTCCGCCGGCGGCTGCGGCAGCAGCACTGCCGCGGTCACCGCTGCCACCGTCAGTGCCCTGCCGATCATGTCTCCAGGGTGCCACGCAGTGACTGTCGACTGCCGCATCGTCAGGGCTCGCCCGGCCTCGGCCTCTGCGCGATGACCCTCGTGTCGTGCGGCGTGTCCCGGGGGTGATCCCGCACTAGGCAGCGGGCCGCCGGGCGACTCAGGCGTGGAGGGCGGGGCTGCTCGTCACGCCTTCGTCGTGCGCGATGTGCGCCAGCTGCCGCCACAGCACCACGACGAAGACCGCCGAGCCGGCGAAAGCGAACCAGAACGGCGCCGTCACACCCCACTGCTGGGCAAGGACGCCGCCGATCGCGGATCCCAGGACCATGCTGCCGTAGACGCCGAGGTTGTTGACGCCGTTGACGCGGCCCTGCAGGTCAGCGGGCACGGACTGCTGCCGGATGCTGGTCGACGTCGTCCCCCAGACCATCGCGTGGATGCCGAACAGGAACATGATGACGAGGGCGAGCCAGGCCACGGTCGTCAAGGCGAGCGCCAGGTGCGTCAAGGTCTCGAAGACCAGGCCGGCCCGCATGAGCGTGCTGAGCCGGAACCGGCGGGTGATGGGCCCGTACGCCATCCCACCCAGCACGCTGCCGGCCGCCGACATCGCCAGCAGCAGGCCGAAGCCGACCTCGTGCAGCCCCAACCGGTCCCGGGCCCAGAGCACCAGGATGGACCACATCGCACCGAAGGTGATGTTGAACATGACGATGGTCAGCACCAGGGTGCGCACGGCCGGGTGGTGTAGCACCCAGCTCGCGCCCTCGGCGATGTCCTGGCGCATCCGGCCCGGCTCGCGTGGGGTCGGCGAGGTCGAGGCAGCGATCCGGGCGACCAGGCCGGCGCCGGCGGCGACGAGGATGGCCTGGCCGAGGAACGGTGCGCTTCGCCCGAGCGCGAACAGCGCCGCACCGATCGGCGGCCCGATCAGCTGGTTGACACCGATGACGCCGACGGACAGGCGCGCGTTGCCGATCGGCAGGTCGTCTCGCTCGACGACCATCGGCAGCAGGGTCTGCGAGGTGGTGTCCGCGAAGACCTCCGCGGTCGCGACCAGGAAGATCGACACCAGGACGAGCGCGATCGAGGCGGAGCCGGTGGCGAGGGCGATGCAGAGGACCGCGAGGACGACGGCCCGCGCCAGGTCAACGGCGACGACGATCCGCTTGCGGTCCACCCGATCGGCGACTGCCCCTGCGATCAGCCCGAACAGCAGCCACGGCAGGAACCGCAACAAGGCTGACAAGGCGACCAGAAACGGGTCGCGGGTCTCCGAGGCGATCAGCAGCGGGCCGGCGGCAACCGCGAGCCCGTCGCCGAAATTGCTGACCCAGGACGAGGCGAGCAGCCGCCGAAAATCACTGCCGAGGCGTCTCGGTGCGATGGCGTCCCCGACCCGGTTCCTCACGCGGGCAGGCTAGGGAGCAGCAGCCTCCGTTGTCGCCCGCTTTCTGCTCGATCGCGCGCCCGCCCCCGCGGCTGGCATGATCTAGGCGTGCGAGAGCTGCTGGCCCACGGTGAGGTCGTCGTCGTGTCGACGGACGACGACCAGTTCCTGGGGACGGTTGAGATCGTTGACGGCACGGCCGTGATCCGCAGCGGGTACGTCGGTCGGCCGGTGCTCGTGCCGCTGGAGGAGATCGTGGCGGTGCTGCCCGCGCACGAGCATCCTGACGTCACGGACGACGCACCGGCCTCGTAGGGTCAAGGGGTGACTGCCCCTACCGTCTCCCGGTTGTCGAGCAACGGCATCGAGCTCGCCTACGAAACCTTCGGCGATCCGTCGGACCCACCCGTCGTGCTCGTGATGGGCCTGGGCACGCAGCTGATCGCGTGGCCGGACCGGCTGTGCTCCGATCTCGCGGCCGGCGGTCGCTTCGTCGTCCGGTACGACAACCGCGACGTGGGGCTGTCGACGCACCTCGACGACCTGCCTGCTCCGGACCTGCGCGACATCCTGGTGCGGCGACGCCGACCGGCGTACCGGATCGACGACATGGCCGACGACCTGATCGGCCTGCTCGACGGGCTCGGCCTGGAGCGTGCCCACCTGGTCGGCGCCTCGATGGGTGGCTTCATCGTGCAGACCGCGGCGATCGCGGAGCCGTCCCGGGTGCTCAGCCTGACGCTGATGATGACCTCAACCGGCTCGCGGCGGGTCGGTCAGGCGAAGGTCGCGCTGGCGCCCCGGTTGCTCGCGCGGCGAGGTCCGATGGACCGGCAGCAGGCGATCGAGTCGACCGTCGAGACCTTCCGGGTGATCGGGTCACGCGCAACGCTGTACGACGAGGAGCACCTGCGCGACCTCGCCGGCCGCAGCTACGACCGCTCACACGACGCCCGGGGATACCTGCGTCAGCTCGGCGCGGTGGTCGCGCAGGCGAACCGGACGCGCGCGCTCACGCAGATCGGCGTACCGACCCTGGTCATGCACGGCCTGCACGACCCGCTGGTCTCGGTCAGCGGGGGTCTCGCGCTGGCGCGGCTGATCAGGGGGTCGCGGTTCGTCGGGTTCTCCGGGATGGGGCACGACCTGCCGCCGGCGCTGCTGGGCGACTTCGCACGGGAGATCCTGCAGATCACGGCGTAGCGGGTCAGTCCTCGGCGCTGTGCAGGACGGTCGTGCGAACCTCGGTGCGCGGGACGGGAAGGGTCGGGAGCGGGCGTGCGGATCCGAGCAGCTCGGCCAGCTCCGCGGGCGGCAGCGGCCGGCTGAACAGGTACCCCTGGGCGTAGTCGAGGCCGGCGTTGGCGGCTTCGGCGGCCTGCGCCAGGTGCTCGACGCCCTCCGCGACTGTGGTCAGGCCAAGGGCCCGACCGAGGCTGATGATGGCGTCGAGCATCGGCCGGCCGGACTGCTCGCCGAGGTTGCCGATGAAGTCGCGGTCGATCTTGAGGATGTCGACCGGGAGGTGCGCGAGCTGGGACAGGCTCGAGTAGCCGGTGCCGAAGTCGTCCAACGCCAGATGGACACCGCTGCTGCGCAGCGACGCCATGATGGGCAGCGCAGCCTCGCCGGGGAGCCGGCTCTCGGTGATCTCCAGGGCCAGCCGGTCGGGCAGCAGCCGGTGGCCGGCGAGCAGGGCCGCGACATGCTGGGGAAGCTCGGGGACGAACTCGGCGGCGGCGACGTTGACGAACAGCCGCGGGAGCTGCAGCCCCGCCCGGTCCCAGGCCGCGACCTGGGCGAGGGACTGCTCGCGGACCCACGCACCGAGTCCGCCGATGTGGCCGGCGTCTTCGGCGATCGGGATGAACTCATCCGGACCGACCGCACCGAGGAGCGGGTGGTCCCAGCGCAGCAGGACCTCGGCGCCGGTGAGCTGCCCGTCGTTCAACCGGAACAGCGGCTGGTAGACCAGGTGCAGCTCACCGCGAGCCGCGGCTCCCGGGAGCGCCGCTACCAGCAGGCTGCGGCGGTCCGCCTTGGCGGCGAGCGAAGGAGTGAACACCTGTACGCCCGAGCGACCGGACTGCTTCGCCGCGTACATGGCGAGGTCGGCGCGCCGCATGGCCTCGGAGGGGGTGTCGCCGGCGAGCAGCGCGGCGACGCCGGCGCTGCCGCGGATGCCGCGTGGCCCGCCGTGGACCCGGCTGAAGCTGCGCGCGTTGACCTGCGTGGCGACGTCGGCCGCCATGGACACCGGGTCGCCGTCCGCCACGACGAGCAGGGCGAACTCGTCGCCGCCCAGCCGGGCTGCCAGGCCGCCGCCGGCCGCTGACGTCAGCGCAGCGGCGAAGGCGATGAGCACCTCGTCGCCGGCGTCATGTCCGAGGGTGTCGTTGACCTCCTTGAAGCCGTCGAGGTCGAACAGCACGACGGCCGCTGGCCCGACGCCAGGGGTCGACAGGTGCTCGGTCAACCGGCTGATGAAGGCCTTGCGGTTCGCCAGGCCGGTGAGCGCGTCCGTCACGGCCGCGGAGCGGTGCGCCTCGGCGGTCCCCGCGAGGGCGGACGCATACAGCGACTGCCGCCAGACGATCGCGACGAGCATGGCGGCACCCATGAGCGCCTGCCAGAGGTCGAGCGGCCCGACGAGGGCAACGTGCAGCAGGCCCAGCGAGCCAGCGACCGCGATGGGCAGGTAGGGCAGGTTCCGGTCCAGCACGCTGCTGGCGCGTCGTTCGTTGAGCCGGGTCCGGCTCCGCATGCGAGCCGCATAGGCCAGCAGCATCATCCCGGCCTGCAGCGTCACGTCGGGCCAGCCGAACGAGGCCACCCCGCGCTCCGCCAGCAGCAGGACCGAGCCCGAGTCGCTGACCACGATCAGGATCAGGCCGCAGGCGACGACGTTGAGGAACGCCCGCATGTCGGCTCTGGCGCGCGGCAACAGCGAGAGCACCATCGCCGCGACGGTCACGTCGAGCAACGGGTAGCTGAGCTCCACGGCCCGGCCGGTCGGCGTCCAGCGTCCGGTGTTCGCCAGCGGCTGCAGGATCCAGAGGTAGCTCGCGTAGAGCAACGCCGTCAGCGCCACAGCGATGTCGGCCATGAGCTGCAGGGCGCCGCCCGCTCCGGCCCCCTCGCGCTTGGGCACCTTCCAGAAGCCGTAGATCGCGAACGGCACCCAGGCCAGGCTCACCGGGTCTGCTACCGACGGGACGGGGATCGAGCCCGTGAGGATGGTGAGAGCCAGGCCGATCAGGCTGCCGGCAGCCACGGCCAGCAGCGCCGCCGCGAGGCACCAGCGGCTGCGCGCGCCCACGACGTCGCCGCGGCGGGCCGAGCGGACCATCGCCACCAGGGCCACAACCAGGGCGACGAGGTGCATGGCACCGGCGACAGCGGTCGCGGTCGACGCGGGCAGCCACGACAGCGGCGCGACCAGAGCAGCGCCCACCAGCGCGACGAGCCCGGCACGCACTGCCACGGGGAGGGCCTGCACCGGTCACCTCGCCCTCGCCTCGGAATCGACGTCCCGGCCCTTGAGATCTCGGACCCGTGACCCTGCGGACTACATAGCCCGATGTGATCAGGTTTTCCGCGCGGGGGTCTAGGGTCCGGCGCATGTCGGCACGGAGGCTGAGACATGCGCACTGAGATCCGGCTCGCCCTGGTCCTCAACGGCGGCGTCAGCCTGGCGGTCTGGATGGGCGGTGTGGTCCACGAGCTGGACCTTGCGCGCCGCGCCTCGTTGGGCCTGGACCCGCCGGACGACCCCGAGGACGCTGCCGTCTACGAGCACTGGAAGCAGGTCTGCGATCAGGCCGGCGTCACCCTGCGCGTCGACGTCATCGCGGGGACGTCTGCGGGTGGGCTCAACGGCGCCTTCCTCGCCGAGGCCATCGCCAATGGCCACCCGCTGCCGGACCTGAGGAGCGTCTGGCTGACAGCCGGTTCGCTGTCACCCGAGACACTGCTGCGCGTCGAGGACCGCGCCAGCGTGCTGTCCGGCTCGTTCTTCGAGGAGCAGATCGACGCGCAGCTCGGCGGGATGCCTGCCGCCGTACCTGATCCGGCTGTGGGCGAGCCCGTCACGCTCTTCGTCACGGCCACCGGGCTGTCGGGTGGCACGCACGAGCTGCGCGACGCGTTCGGCAGCCGGTTCAGCTCGCAAGACCACCGCCGGCTGTTCCGGTTCGCCAGGCAGGACGGCGGCCTGCTGTTCGACGACGGCGCCGTGCTGCCCCGACCGCCCGAGCACCACTTCACCAGCGCGGCGCGCCCCGCCCTGGCCCGCGCCGCCCGCGCCTCGGCCAGCTTCCCCGTGGCCTTCGCGCCGGTCGACGAGGCACCGCTGCTTGGCTATCGAACGGCGGGTACGCCGGTCGACGTGGGCACCTCGGCGCTGATGGACGGCGGCGTGCTCGACAACGCGCCGTTCGGTCCGGTGCTCGCCGAGGTGGGTCGGCTTCCGGTCGACGGGCCGTACCGCAGGGTCGTCAGCTACATCGTGCCGTCGAGCGGCCCACTGCAGGAGGCCGCTGCCACCCTGCCGTACAGCGAGACCAAGCTGACCAGGATCGTCGGTGCCACGGTGCAGATG
>JBHEMB010000328.1:0-14979 GCA_046262855.1 Mycobacteriales bacterium
GACTGGATCCGGGGCTGAGCGATCACGGCCGCAGACAGGCTGAGCAGGTCGCTGCGGCGCTGTCGTCGGAGCCCCTGACTGCGGTCTACAGCTCGCCGATGCGCCGGGCGCGTGAAACCGCGGAGGTCATCGCACAGCGGCACGACCTGTCCGTGTCGGTGGCCGCGGGGCTCGCAGAGTTCGACCGTGGTGCGACCTATCTGCACTTCGAGGACATGGACGCCGACTCGCCGTACCACCTCTACCTCCAGGGCGACCTCACTCCGTGGGGCACGACCGCAGAAGACTTCCGAAAGCGGGTCGTCCAGGCCTTCGACGAGATCGTGGCAGCGCACCCTGGCAGTGAGGTGGCGGTGGTCTCGCACGGCGGCGTGCACAACGCCTTTCTCGGACAGGTCCTGGGCATCAGCTCGTTGCACTTCCATGCGCCCGCGTACGCCGGCATCAGCCGCGTCCAGGCGAGCACCAGCGGCGTCCGGACGATCGTCAGCCTCAACGAGACCATGCACCAGCGCTGCGATGCCACCGTGTCGGCAGCCAACTACCTTTCGCGGTGACCCCGGGGGACGTGATGACCTACCGCCTGCAGCACCCGATCAGCGGCACCATCTACGCCGACCGCGGAGACCGCACGGTCGAGGTGAGCCGCGACGGTGTCACCGGAGTGTTCGACATGACCGGTCGATGGATGAGTGGAGAGCTGCGGGTGGCTGATCCGGAGATGATCCGCTGGGTGAGCACCCACGGTTACACGGTGGCGTCCCGGCACCGCGTCAGCTTCGGGGAGAACCCTGCGCACGACGCCTCCGTGCTCGAGGAGGGGACGGCATGACGACACTGAGACCGCAACGAACCGGCCGCTCCCCCGGCGTCAGCTACCAGGAGCTGCTCGACACCGACAGCCGCGCCGTCCCCGAGTTCCTGCGCCGCGAAGGTCGCTCGGACTTCGGAACAGACGACATCCCGGCTCACTGGTACTGGGACCGCGACATCGCCGCACGCGAGGTCGAGCGCATCTGGAAGCGGACCTGGCAGATGGCCTGCCGGGAGGAGCGCATCCCCCAGGTCGGGGACACCGAGGTCTACGACGTCGCGGGTCTTTCCCTCCTCCTCGTTCGCACTGCACCCGACACGATCAAGGGCTACTACAACGCGTGCCTGCACAGAGGACGTCAGCTTCGCACCGAAGGCGGTCCCGCCCGCGAGCTGCAGTGCCAGTACCACGGCTTCTGCTGGTCCCTGGAAGGCGCACTGACTCGGGTACCTGCCAGATGGGACTTCCCGCACATCGATGACGAGCGGTTCGGACTGCCCGAGCTGCGAGTGGGCACATGGGGCGGTTTCGTGTTCGTGTGCCTGGACCCCGAGGTCGAGCCGTTGCTCGAGTACCTGGGTCAGCTCACGGAGCTCGACCACTGGGACCTCTCCGGGCGCTACACCGAAGCGCATGTCGAAAGGCTGCTGCCCTGCAACTGGAAGGCCGCGCAAGAGGCCTTCATGGAGAGCTTCCACGTCGTCACCACGCACCCGCAGCTGCTGCAGGGCATCGGCGATGCCAACAGCCAGTACGACGCCTGGGGCTGGGTCAGTCGGGCCATCACTCCCCGCGGGACACCCAGCCCGCACCTGAGCTACGAGCCCACCGAGCAGCAGATCTTCGACACCATGATGGGGCTGGGTCTCGACGACCCGCGTCTTGCCGAGGTGCCGGACGGTGGCACCGCCCGCCAGGTGATCGCCGAGGCCACCAGGACCCGGCTGCGTGAGGTTCTCGACGATCGCGCGGGGGAGCTCAGCGACTCCGAGGCCGTCGACACGTTCTTCTACACCGCGTTCCCGAACTTCCACCCCTGGGGGGCCTACAACCGCACGTGCTACCGGTTCCGGCCAGGTCCCGACCCCGAGACCTCCATCATGGAGGTGCTCATCCTGTCGCCGTACTCCGGCGAGCGGCCGCCACCGGCAACCGTCCATCGCATCGGGCTCGATGGGACGTTCCTGGAGGCCACGGAGCTCGGTCCGCTGGCCCGGGTGTTCTACCAGGACGAGTACAACCTGGGGTACGTCCAGAAGGGGCTGCACTCACTGGTGCAGTCCAAGCCGGGCGTGACGTTCGGGGCCTACCAGGAGACGAAGATCCGGCACTTCTACGACATCTACCGCCGGTTGATGGACCTGTAGCTCACAGGCTGTCCACGACGAAACCGGCGGCCCGCATCCGCTCGTCGAAGCCTTCCAACCACGTGAAGCCGGACAGCCGTCGCCGAGTGTCGCCCACACGCCGCGTGGTGCCGAACTGCGAGTGGTAGCCGTTCCATCGGCTGGCGCTGAAGGCCTTCATGTTGTCGGCGCGTTCTCCTTGGAAGACCCAGGAGCGGTCACCGATCTGATACCGCGCAGCGTCGACGAAGCCGTCCTCGTTGAGCACGTAGTTCACGCCGACCTCGTTGCTGCACGCGACCAGGTCGAGACCCTCGACGACCATGCCCGCGTTGAAGCCGTCGTTGCCGACGACCACCTTGCCCCACTCGATGCTGCCGTCCTCGAGCTCATTGCCGAACAGGTTCCAGGAGATCTGGACGTCGCCGAACATCGCTGTCTCCTTCCACTCCCGGTTCGGAATCATGTAGACCCGGTCGAAGAACAGCAGACCCGAGGCCGGGCGGCCCACGACTGTGCCCGACACCCAGTACGGAATGCTGGTGAAGTACAACGGCTCGCGGGCGGACGCGGAGTAGAACTGCACCCCCAGGCTGCGGATCTCGCCCTCCAGGTGACAGAGGTCGCCCTGGTCCCACAGCAGCCGGTCACCGTCCAGCTCCAGCAGGTAGGGCAGATCGTCGGAACGGCGGATCGCCTCGGGCAGGCGGAACATCACGGGATCGGACCACCGTCGGCCCTTCTCCGTCGCGGTGCGACGAAGCTCCCCTCGGTAGCTGCGCGTCGTCATCGGATGCACGTCCAGCCCACCGTCGCCTTCGCGGACCATGACGAACGTGCCGCTCGAGAGCGAGTGCACCAGCTTGTTCTCCAAGCAGACCGTCCCGCCACCGTCGAGCGACAGGAAGCCGTACACGTAGTCGATCTGCTGCACGAGTCCGAAGTGGGCGTCGTTCTGCCCAATGGTCGTGAGGTCATGGACGAAAGCCCCTGTGACGGTCTGGTGCTCGAAGTCCCCGTAGCGATGCGCAGTGGTCGGCATGTCACTCCTCTTCCCGGACACCAGCCTGCCCGGTCAGGCGTAACTGGTCAAGTGATGAACAGTCCAGAGCACGACATTATGTGAGGCCGTACGCCGGCAGCGCGCCCCTTGTCATGACGGTGCAGTACCCGGTCGTCTCGACGCCGTTGACGGTGACGTGAGCGAACTGCTCGCGGTGCCCCGGAGAGGTCGGACGGCCCTCGAGCAGCACCTGCTCCGGCGGGACGAGCTGGTAGGTGTCCTGCTCAGCCAGCTCGCCCCTTGGGACCCCCAAGCCCAGACCGTCGGCGTACCCGCCGTCGTAGCCTGTGCCGGCATACGCCCAGGGGTGCAAGAGCGGCGTGGCGGAGACCTCGAAGGCCGCGCCGCCTGCCATACCGACGGCCATCGACACCTGTTCGTAGGTGCGGGTCCCCTCGGTGAAGACCGGACGCAGCTGGACGGAGACGACCGTGTCGTGCTGGCCGTCGACGGTGATGGCCTCGCCATCGAGGTACGTCCGCCGCCCCTGATCGTCCTCCCGCACGGAGACGCACAGGGCGAGGTCTTCGGTTGCGCAGTAGAGAACGGCATGCAGCATCGCGGCGGCCCCCGTGGCCGGGTCGGCGACCGACCTGCCGATGCCTGCGACGCCCGGTCTGACGCCCCAGGAGTGGTCCCGCACCGCCCACCAGCGCTCGACGTCGACCCGTCCGCTGCCGTCGTCGAACCAGCCGTCCCAGTGCCCGATCTGGTTGTAGCGGGTGATCTCCTGCGAGACGGTCCCGGTGCTCACGTCCAGGTAGTGCGCCTCGCACCATGGCTCGAAGTCCGCCGTGAAGGCGAGCTCCCCGCACAACGGGGTGCGCTCTCCCGACCAACGCACCCGAAGGTGCCGGAACGGCTCGTCCACCTCGACGTCGAGATCTCCGACCCCTGTGCGCTCGAGGTCACCAGCCAACCGACGGGAGAAGCGCGCGTTGCGCTGGGTGTCGTCCCGTTGTACGACGGCGTACCCGTCACAGACTCCGACGTTCTTGTAGAACGCCAGCCCGGACAGGAATCCGCCAGTGCCACCAGGATCGACGCCCCCGAACCAGAAGCGGTCGTAGAAGCGCGGGTCGCTGGTCCCGGCAAACCTGAAGGGAAAGGGAGCCTGGTGCCACAACGTCTCATCCAGTCGGATGAGCTGACGTTCGCTCACAGCGCGTCCTCCCCGAACGCGCCGGCAAGCGCGCTGTGCAGGAAGCGCGGGGCATGGAGCAAGCCGATCACCGCGTCGAGGACAGAAGCCGACCCTGCCAGCAGGCGTGCGCGGCCGCGATAGGCACCGACGTGCCGCCAGGTGTCGTGCCAGACGGCATACCAGCGCATCCTGGCCTCGTCGGGTTCAGAGCCGCCCGCTCGGGCGTACTCGCCGACGAACTCCTGCCACGGAAGAACGCGCTCCACGTGAGACCGCACGTAGGCGAGATCCTGCTCCGGCTCGCCGAGCCGCGAGCGCTCCCAGTCGAGCAGTGCTTGCACCTCGTCGTCGAGCACGAGGACGTTGTGGAAGCCCGGGTCGCCGTGGAGGAGCACAGCCGGACGGGTGACGACCGGAAGCTCGGCATGCAGCCAGTCGAAGAGCGCAGCGTGCAGTGCTGCCGGTCCACCGCCGTCGACCTCCGCGGCTCGTCGTGCCTGCTCCTGCTGCTCGAGGACCTGGTGGTGGATCTGCTGGCTGGTCGCCATCGGTGCGATTGGCGTTCGCGGTGCGGCCGAGGCGTCAAGAGAGTGCAGCGCGGCGAGCGCTCGGGCCAGGCTCCTGGCCACGGCGGGCGACGTCCCAGGGCGGGGACCGAACACGTCACCGACGTTGTCGCCCGGAACTCTCGCGGTGGCGAAGAAGGGACCGCCGAGTGCGTTGTCCGACGGTTCCAGCCAGCGCGGTTCAGGGGCCGGCACCTTCGACTGCCAGGCGAACCGGACCACGTCGTACTCCGCCGCCAGGGTCGTTCCGTCGCGGCCTGCCAGGACCTGCCGCAGTACCAGCTCCGAGCCGTCCTCCAGCTCGACCAGCAACGTCGTCTTGGAGAAGCCGCCCGCCAGCTGGCGCACGGACCGGGCTTTCCCTCGTCCGGCCAGGTAGGCGGTGACCTGCTCGGGGTCGACCGTGGCCGCAGCCTCGACACCGAGCTGGTCCATCGCGGCTGCAGCCGCGGCCTCCGTCTCCGGCAAGGCGTTGCGGCCGAGCTCGGGCAGCTCGACGGCGACCAGCTCGGCGAGGGTGGCTGAGTGGATCGACAGGCTCGCGCGCCGCGCGGGACGGAGGTCCTCCAGCGCGGCGCGGTAGCGAAGGCTCTCAGCCACCTGCTGCAGCCGCTCCGGCGGGCTGCCGGCTCTCGCGAGCTCGGCGTGAAGAGCAGCCTCGAGGGCGCTCAGGACAGGTCCGGAGTCGACGGCTTGCTCGCTCACGGGATGTGCCGAAAATCAGGCTCGCGCTTCTCCTTGAAGGCAAGGACCCCTTCCTTCGCCTCCGGTGACCGAAACGACAGCGCTTGCGCGAGAGTCTCCTCCGCGAGCGCCTCGTCGAAGCTGCGCTGGAACGAGCAGTTGAGACCGGCCTTCACCAGGGAAAGGCTGCGTCGGGGGCCACGAGCCAGCCGCTCTGCCCACTCGTCCACGGCCTGGTCGAGCTTGTCCTCGGCGACGAGCCGGTTCACCAGGCCGAGACGGGCGGCCTCCTCGCCGCTGATGCGCTCTCCGAAGAACGCGATCTCCTTGGCCTTGGCCAGGCCGACCCGGTGCGGCAACGACCAGGAACCGCCGCCGTCCATGGCGAGCCCACGCTCCGAGAAGACCTCGCCGAAGACGGCGGACTCGCTGGCGACGACGAGATCGCAGCACAGGGCGAGGTTGGCGCCGAAGCCGATGGCGGCGCCGCGGACCTTGGCGATGGTGGGTCGGGGAAGGGCGAACAAGTTGCTGCACAGCGCGTTGACGCGCTGCATGAAGGTGAGTTCGTCCGGGCGTACCGGCTCCGAGAGGTCCATCCCCGAGCAGAAGCTGTCGCCGTTGCCGGTGAGCACGAGAACACGGTCCGCTGGGTCGGCAGCCACCCGCTGCACGAGGGCCAGGAGCTCCTCGATCAACGGGCCCGTGATGCCGTTCTTGCGGTCCGGACGGTTGAGCGCAGCTGTGACGACACCATCCTGGCGCGTTACCTCGACGAGAGCCACGCGCGTCACACTCCCACGGCGGCGGCCAGTCGGACACGGTGCTGCGCCGCGTCACCGAGGAGCAGCGCACCGGCCAGCGCGCGCCGGTAGCGCAGGTGGGCGTCGTGCTCCCAGGTGAACCCGATGCCGCCGAACAGGTGCAGGGACTCGCGGGACACGGTGACGGCAGCGTCGCTGCAGAGCGCCTTGGACATGCTGGCTGCAGCCCGCAACGCGCGGGCGCTCTGCGGACCGGGCTCGGCCAGGTGCCGATCGGCCGCGTTGACGGCCTCCTCCATGGCGGAGCGCGCGAGCTCGACCTGCATCAGCAGGTCGACGAGCTGGTGCTTCACGGCCTGGAAGGACCCGATGGGGCGCTCGAACTGAACGCGCTGCTTGGCCCACTCGACTGCTGCGTCAAGGCTCGCCTGCGCCACGCCGACCAGCTCGGCTGACAGCACGGTCAGGGCGAGGTCCGACGCGACCGAGAGGACGGCCCCACTCGCCTCCGGCCCGACGACGAGGCGAGCTGAGGCGCAGTCGAAGGCAACCTCAGCCATCCCTCGCGTGAGGTCGAGCGTGGTCAGCGAGCGGCGGATCATCCCGGTCGTGTTGCCGTCCACTGCCATGACGACGACGCCGGCCTCTGTCGCGGCCGGGACCAGCAGCAGGTCGGCCTCCGCACCGGACACGACGAAGGAGGCGGTCCCGGAGACCGTGCCTGTCCGCAGGTCGGCGACGACATCGGGTCGCTTGGACACGTTGCTCGGTCCTGCGACGTCTGGCCAGACCACGGTGGCGACCGTGCCGTCGCGAGCGATGCGGGTGAGGAGCTCGGCGCAGACCGGACCTCCCTCGGCGAGCAGCAGCCCGCTGGCCATCCCCGCGGTCGCCAGTACCGGAACCGGCGCGAGGCTCCGACCGAGCTCCTCCACGACGACGGCTAGCTCGGCGTAGCCGACGCCGGCACCGCCGGCGGCCTCCGGCACGAGGAGCGACGACACCCCGAGCTGCTCGGCGAGGGTGCGCCACAGGTCCCCGTCGGTACGAGCCGCGCGATCACCGTCTCCGAGGAAGGGCCGGGGCCCAGCGGAGCGCAGCAGGCACCGCCGTACCGCGTCACCGAGGACGGCACGCTCATCGACCGACGTGGTGGTGGTCATGACCTGGCGCGCCGAGCAACTGGGCCGCGCTTCTGGGAGCGGGTCGGCAGGGCGACGACGGCCGTGCCGGGCATGACGTCACCGCCTCGTTGGTTGCGCGCCCAGGTGCGGACATGTACGACGTGCTCGCCGTTGTCGTCCACCTCCTTGCCGGTGACCTCGCCACCGAGCGCGATCACGTCGGAGAGGTAGACGAAGCCGCGGTACTCGGCGGTGAGGCTCTTGACCCAGCCGTCGTCTCCGCACCAGTGGGTCATCAGCTGGGTCTGCCAGCACTGCCGCTGGAAGCCGACGTCGTACTGGAACGCGACGCCCATGGCGTTGGCAGCATGCTCGTTGTAGTGCACCGCGTAGATGGGTTCCTGAGCCATCGTGACGGGATCGCGGAACGACCAGGCCGGGTGGGCGGCGTAGTCGTGCAGCGAGGCGGCATGCGCCTTCAACCGCGGGATGGGGGTGCCGCCACCAGCAATGAAGGCGACCTCGTCCGTGAGACCGATCGGTCCCTTCGTCAGGGGCTCGAGGACCTGGCCGACCTCGACGTCCTCCCACCAGCGGGTGTGCGCGCCCCGGGGTCGCTCGGCCAGTACCCGCGCCTCGATCTCCGCGACCTCCTCCTCGGTCCACGGGTGCGGCAGGACCAGCTCGTCCTTCGGTGCAGCGCTGGACTTGGCCTTCGCCTGCGCCCGCTCGAAGTTCATGACCTGCCAGCGGATCTCGGCCACCAGCTCGTCGTGCTGGTTGACGTACCGGTTGACGATGTGGTCCGTCACCATGCGTCCGGCGAAGCTGCTCGGCCTGGGGCCGGTGAACCCTTCGTAGCGGCAGGTCGCCCGGATCGTGTCGCCCCAGTACACCGGGGCGAGCAGGTCCATCTGCGTCGCGCAGTGGAACGAGCCGAGGCCGGGCCACCCGAACTGGATGCCCGAGAAGCAGCCGATGACGAACGAAGGAGGTGCGACAGGGGCGCCGTACGCCGACGCTGTCGCGAGGTCTGGATCGGTCCAGAGCGGGTTGATGTCGCCGATGCCGCCCGCGAACTTGGTGACGGCGATCCGGGTGGCCTCCTCGTTGTTGACCGAGTGGTCGATGCGCAGGTCGGCTCCGGCCTTCTCCTGCATCCGCGCGATCATCTCGTCAGTGATGACCGCCTCGGGCATCCGGGCTTCCCGCTGCCGGGCTGGGGCGCTCATCGCCTCAGGCCTTGCCCGGGTTGGCAGACCAGCTGCTTCCCTGCGGCACGCCGGCGTCGGCGACCGCCTTGGCGAGGGCGTCCACGGTCCACCGGCCGGTGCTGTCGAGCTTCCAGTCGCGATCCTTCTCCCAGGGCTTGATCCGCTGCACACGAGATCCGCCGACGAGGAAGACCTCACCGGACAGCTCGCAGAGCGGCGAGGCCAGGTAGGCGACGAACGGGCTGACGTTGGCAGGGTCCCAGCGGTCGAACTCGCCTTCCTTCGCTGCCAGCCGCTCGCCGAAAGCCGACTCGGTGAGGCGGGTGCGGGCCTGGGGCAGGATCGCGTTGACCCGCACCCCGTAGCGCCCAAGCTCCTTGGACGCGACCTGGGTGAGGAAGGCGACGGCGGCCTTCGCTGCCGCGTAGTTCGCCTGGCCCGGGTTGCCGAACACGCCGGACTCGCTGGAGGTGTTCACGACGGAAGCGCGGACCTCCGCTCCGTTCTTGCTCTGCTCGCGCCAGTAGCGCCCCGCCGCCTGGGTGACCAGGAAGGTCCCCTTCTGGTTGACCTTCACGACCAGGTCCCAGTCAGCCTCTTCGAGGTTCACCAGCATCGCATCGCGCAGGATGCCGGCGTTGTTGACCACGACGTCGAGCCGACCGAACGCGTCGAGGGCGGTCTGCACGATGCGCTGCGCGCCAGCGGCGTCGGAGACATCGTCGCCGTTCGCGACCGCCTCGCCTCCTCGTGCGCGAACCTCCGCTGCGACCTCAGCGGCGGGCCCCGCTGCCGCACCGGTTCCGTCATGGGCGCCGCCGAGGTCATTGACAACCACACGTGCGCCCTCGGCCGCCAGCAGCAGTGCGTGCTCGCGCCCGATGCCGCGGGCACCGCCCGTCACGATGGCGACGCGTCCGTCCAGGTGTCCCATGCTCTTCCTTGTCGTCAGCCGGTGCGCCCGGGGCGCACCGGATCCTTGGGCAGTCCGAGCACGCGCTCGGCGATGATGTTGCGCTGGATCTCGTCGGTGCCGCCGCCGATGCGCATACCGGGAACTCCGAGGACGAGCTCGGTCCACGCGAAGGTGCGGGACTCGCCGGTGTCGGCAAGGGCGCGCGGTCCCAGCGCAAGGGTGACCAGGTCGCAGAGCGCGACGAGGTTGTTGGTCAGGGCGAGCTTGGCGAGTGACAGCTCCGGTCCGGGAAGCGCGCCAGCCCGGGCCTTGCTCTGCGCCCGACGGCGCATCGCCTTGGCCGCGGTGACCCCGCAGTACACCTTGGCGAAGGCCTGTACGACGGCGGGGTCGTCCGCGCGTCCGAGCTCACGCAACCAGCTGGCAACGGCATCCATGTTGAAGATGCCTGTCCCACCGGTGGAGGAGCCGCCGATGGCGTTGCGCTCGTGGGCCAGCATGGCCAGGGCCACTGCCCAGCCGCCACCCACCTCCCCGAGACGTGCGCTGTCGGGGACGCGCACGCCAGTGAGGAAGACCTCGTTGAAGTCCGTCCCCCCTGTCATCTGGCGCAACGGCCGGACCTCCACGCCGGCGGCCCGCATGTCGATAACGAAGACTGTGAGGTTGCGGTGCCGAGGCCCCGGGGAGGTGCGGGTCAGGGCGACCCCGATGTCGCTGTAGTGCGCTCCGGAGGTCCACACCTTCTGCCCGTCGAGCACCCAGTCGTCACCGTCGCGGACAGCGGCCGTCGTCACCGAGGCGAGATCGGAGCCGGCGCCGGGCTCGCTGAACAGCTGGCAACCGACCGCGTCGCCCCGCCGCAGCGCACGCAGCCACCGCTGCCGCACCTCCGGCTGCCCGTACTGCAGCACGATGGGTGCGACCATGCCCAGACTGACCGACAACGGGCCGCGGGAGGGGACGTCGTAGTCGCGCTCCAGCAACAAGTAGGAGGACTCGAACGTCGCAGGCAGCCCCGCCCCGCCCGCCTCGGCCGGCCCGGAGATCCAGCCGAAGCCCGCGTCGAAGCAGCTGCGCTGCCAGGCACGCGCCGCGGCTGCCTCCGCTGCCGTCGAACCCCGGAACAACGCGACGCGGTCCTCGCTCGGCATGTCGGCCGGAGAGGTGCGGCGCTGTGCCTGCGCGTCGAGGAAGGCCCGGGCAGAGGCGAGGAAGTCATCGAGCTCGGGCACCGCGCGCTCACCTCCAAAAGGTCTAGTCCTCAACATTCTTAGCACAAACCATTTGGAATGCGATAGTGTGGAGCCACGAGTCCGCTCATCCATCCGACACTCGACCGGAGCCGCCCATGTCCTCCCAGGCCACTGACGGTCGTCGTCCCTCCGCAGAGCTGCACGACCCTGTCGACTGGGCTCGTCACTTCTGGCGCAAGCAGGGCCTGGGCAGAGGTGAGGACGCCTTCATCGCGATGAGCTCGGTGCTGCGCTTCCACCGGCTCATGACCGAGGCGATCGACGAAGAGCTCAAGAAGCACAAGCTCAACCTGACCGACTACATGCTGCTCATGACGCTGCAGCTGTCGGAGACCGGCACACGGCTCATCAGCAAGCTCGCCAGGAACCTGCTGGTGCACGCCACGACGGCAACGCTCGCCACGGACCGACTGGAGGCGCGGGGCCTGCTCCAGCGCGCACCGCACCCCACGGACCGTCGGGCGACGTTGGTGTCGATCACCGACGAGGGCCGGCAGCTGGTTCAGGACGCCTCGCGGGGCCTTGAGTCCTTCGAGTACGGCCTCGCGGGGACGAGCAAGTCCGATCGCGCCGAGCTGGTGGAAGTGCTTGCTCGGCTCAGGGCCGCTTCCGGCGACGAGGACGAGTAACCGGGTCGCACCTTCGTTTCAGCGAAGCAGGAGGTCGACGAGCTCGGTGTGCAGCGGACCGTCATGGACGCGCTCGAGCAGCGCCGCCGCGTAGGCATCGTGCTGGGCCGCGAGCCCTGCCCAGGTGTCGGCGGGTGACTGGTCGACCAGGTCGGCGTCTCCCCCAGCGCGGGCGAGCAGGGCGCGCAACCTCGCGGTCCGCTGGGCCAGCTGCAGCCCGGCATCGTTCCAGTCGAGCTGGGCCAGGACGGCGCGGACCTCCGCAAGACGCTGACGGGCATGCTCACTGGTCAGCTCAGGGGCGATGACGTCGTCGAGCGTCCGGCGGATGCCGTCGACGACCTCCTGCGGAGAGGGTCTCGTCATGAGCTGCGCACGGCGTCGGAGAGCACGGTTCTCAGCAGCCGGCCGGGAGGTGCCGCGGGTCGGTCCGTCGTGCCATCGACGAAGTTGCGGACACCGGTCAGCGCGATGACGGCCAGCCGGAGTGCCGACAGCACCTGCCAGAACCGCAGCCGGTGACGGTCGACGGCGGCTCCGCTGATCAGCTCGTAGGTCGCGATGAAGTCATCCTGGGTGAAGTGGCCGGCCACCGTGTGCTCGAGCGCGTACACGCTGCAGGTGTACCAGCCGAGGTCGTCGAGTGGGTCACCGACGTGCGCGAGCTCCCAGTCCAGCAGCACGGACAGTCGCCCGTCATCGACGAGCAGGTTGGCTGGTCGGGCGTCGCCGTGCACGAGCCGGGGCGCGACCGGGTCGGGAAGGTTGTCGCGTAGCCAGCGAAGGGCCAATCGCAGCTCGAGCTGCGGTGCGAGCTCGACCCGGTCGAGCTCGCCCTCCCAGCGGTCCAGCTCGGCCTTCGCCGGGTGTGGGCCGGGGTCCGGCAGCGCGGAAGGAACCGGGATGCTGTGGACCTGCACCAGCACGCGCGCGAGATCTCGGGCCAGCTGCACCTGCCCAGCTGTCCCGAGGGCGAGCGGATCTGCGTCTCGCAGAGCGGCGCGCGAGGCACGGCCTGCCGCGCGGTCCACGACCATCGCCGGGCGTTGGAACCAGGTGCCGTCGTCGAACCAGCGGGAAGTCGGGGCGGGGATGTCGGTGCCGGCGAGCTCCCGCAGCAGCTGGAACTCGGTACGGGCGGCGGTGGCCACCACTCCGGCTGCCGCCTCACGACGCACCAGCAGCCGGTGCAGGTCCCGGTGGGCGTCGACGAGCCAGGAGGCGTCGAAGGCGTAGTTCTCCTTCGAGCTCCCACCACCGCTGCGGCGGACCGGGCCCTCGATCTTGACCGCCGCGTCCTTGCCGAGCTGCTCCTGCAGGTACGGCAGCAGCTGCGCCTCGACGGTCACCGCTCGGGCCGCGGCGGGAGGGCTTCCTCGTAGCGGCCGTACCCGGGGAGGACCATGTACTCGACGATGCCGTAGCCGGTCTGCCCGGCTGCGGTGACCTCGACCAGGTGATCGCTGCCGGCCTTGGCGTACCGGTAGAGCTGGCCTGCATCGGTGAGGTCCCAGACGTCGCACTCCGACGTGAGCTCGCCTCGCCACTGCCCTTGGAACCAGCCGTTCCACCCCTCGTAGCCGCCGCCTCGAAGATGCGCCCTGCCGGGGAGCGCGCGCAGCTGCAGGTCGAGCTTGCTGCCGTCGTCGAGCAGCAGCCGCAGCTCTCCCTCGCGCAGCGTGATGGTGGCGGCACCTGGCTCGAAGACCAGGTCGTGCTCGACCGAGAGCACGTCCGGCTGCGGGATGTCTGCGCCGATCGGGCCGGTCAGGGTCGCCGTGAGGTAGACGGGACGGCCGGGCGCCGACTCCTGCAGGTAGAGGTGGACGGCGAAGTCCTGCAGCTGCAGCGGGGCGAAGAGCAGGAACCGCCATGGCGGCCGCTCCCCCGGCGGCATGCCGGGCGTACGAGGCAGCGGCCGCGTGCCCCACGAGTGGTCGCGCTCCGCCCACCACCTGTCAGGTGTCACGGCGACGTCGCCGAGGCCGGGGACGTGCAGGCTGCCGCTGGCCCGTCCGTGCTGGACGTAGCGGATCGCGTCGTAGGTGGCGCGGGCGCGACTGACCTGGAAGAACGGCTCCTCCAGCACGGCTTCCATCTGCGCTCGCCACTCGAGGTCGAAGCGCACGCCGCTGTCGTTGTCGTCGAGCGTGAACCGCAGCGAGCGCAGCGGTTCCTGCACGTCGACACGAAGCGGTCCCACGGCCATGTCGTGGGCGTTCGGCAGCAGGGTTCGCGACAGCCGCAGGTTGTGCTGACGTCCGCCCTGCGACAGCACGGCGAACGCTTCCATGACGTCCTGGTTGGGGTACTGCCCGAGTCCGAGCGTAAGGACCGTGTCGCCCCCTTGGGTGTCCTGGAACGAGACCCAGTAGCGCTCGCGCCAGCTGGGGTCGCTGCTGCCGACCATGACGTGCGGCAGCGGGACCTGGTGGGTGAACTGCTCGTCCGGTCCGGTGACTCTCATGCCGCGTCTCTCATTCACCGCTACTCGGAAAGGCCGCCTTGAGCGCCAACTTGTCAGTCTTCTCCCCCGCGAGCGTCGGGAGCGGGTCGGTGCGCAGCCACCAGCGGGTGGGTACCTCGAAGTAGGCCAACCGCCCGCGGACATGCTCCTTGAGAACGTCGATCGTCATCGATCCGCGGTGCCGGACGACCGCGCCGAGCTCCTCGCCGAGGTCGTCGTGCGGCAGACCGACCACGGCGACCTCGACGACGTCCGGGTGGCTGCCGAGCGCCTGCTCGACGTGCGCGCAGGCGATGTTCTCGCCGCCGCGGATCACGATGTCCTTGGATCGCCCGTCCAGGTAGAGGTAGCCGTCGTCGTCGACGTGTCCGAGGTCCCCCGTATGCAGCCAGCCCGCCGCGTCGACGGTGTGGTCGTCGGCCAGACCGAGGTAGCCGAGCATCACCGTCGGGGACCGCAGCAGCACCTCGCCGACCCCCTTCTCGTCGGGGTGGCCGATGCGGATCTCTGCCACGGGGTACGGCTTACCGACGGTTCCCGGCCGCTGCGCGAGGTCGGCGTTGCCCGCGACGGTGCAGAACCCGCCGGTCTCCGTGATACCCCAGGTGTTGGCGAGCCCCCGCTCCTTGAGCTGCGGCAGCTTGTCCACCAGCAGGCGGAGCAGCTTGTCGGTCACTGGCGCGCCGCCGAGCGGGAAGGACCGCAGCGAGGACAGGTCGCGACTCGCGAAGTCGGGGTGCTCAAGGAGGCGGATCGCCATGGTGGGCACGCCTCCCCACGTCTGGACCCGCTCGGCTTCTATGAGCCTGAGCACCTGTCCGGCGTCGAAGCGTCCCTCGTTGAGCACCAGCCTGCTACCGGTGACCTGGGCGACCAGGATGTTGGAGACACCGCCGATGTGGAACAGCGGCGTGCACACCAGGCTCACCGCCGGCGGGGTGTCTTCCCTGAGGTCCTGCGGAAGCCGCCGCGACCGGAGCAGGAGGTTGTGG
>JBHEMB010000329.1:0-7966 GCA_046262855.1 Mycobacteriales bacterium
CCCCCACGCTGACGTCGTTGGCGAGGCCCTTGTAGGTCGTGGACACCAGGTCGTGGGTCCCGCGCACGTCCTCGACCGTGATGCCCACGGTCTCACCGGTGGCCCACACGACCGGCCCGTCGGCGAACGTGCCCAGGCGGATCTTGGGACCCTGCAGGTCGACCAGGACACCAACCCCGCGGCCGGTCTCGTCGCTGGCCTCACGCACCCACGTGTAGGCCTGCTTGTGGTCGTCGTAGCTGCCGTGGCTGAAGTTCAACCGGGCGACGTCCATACCCGCGTAGACCAGCGCCCGGACCCGTTCGTAGGAGTGGGTCGCCGGGCCGAGCGTGCAGACGATCTTGGCGCGGCGCTTCACCAGACCACCCTATGACCCGGCCTCCCACGCACTGAGCAGCCACCTGCTGCTTGGCAGGTCCCGAGGGCACACGTCCCTGGTGCACAGCGCCTGTACGGCGGCGGTGACCGCCATCGCGATCGCGTGCGCCTCCGGGCCGGTGCTGGCACCGCTCAGCCGCAGGGCGCGCGCCGCGGCTAGCTGGGCACGGGCGACCGTGAGCAGGCGGTCGTGCTCGAAGGCTGCGCGGCAGGCCTCATGCATCTGCCGGCTCCACGCGAGTGTTCCCCGGTAGGCACCGCGGGCGTCAGCCGTGCGCTGCCACTGCTGCTTGCTGCGATGCGGGATCTCGTCGAGCAGCTCGTTGAGGCCCTCGATGTACGGCGGCGCCGGCGGCACCGGGTCGACTGTCTCGCGCCACGGGCGCTGCAGCTCGTGGAGGTCGTGGAGGTCTGCCTCGCGGCCCGCCCAGGCCACGGTCACCGCGTCGAGGGCGACCTGGCAGGCGCCCTCGAGCTCGAGCATCCGGTGCAGGTCCGCGAGCCCGCCGAGCGGCGTCTCGGTCAGCGCCTCCAGCAGGACGGCGCTCGTCCCGCTGTCCGGCAGTCCCTCGGCGAAGGTCGCTATGACGCCGTCCATGAGTCGCGACATCCGCGGGGCCCCGGCGATCGAGGCGAGCACCCGCTCCCTGACGGCTGCCGATGCCGCCGTACCCAGGTCCGTGCCGCCCAGTACCAGGACCCGGTCGACCACGTCCGCGACGGCAGCACCGCTCGGGTGCCGCGCCAGGTCGCACGCGAGCACCGCCGCGCTGACCAGCGAGTACACCCCCTCAACCCTCCCCCACACCCCCCATGAATGGGTACTGCGCTGCTGATTTTCGCCCGAAGAGAGCAGCGCAGGATCCATTCATGCGCGGGGGGGTGCGGCGGGGAGTTAGGTGGGGCGGTCAGTGGGGCGGACGGGGCTCGGGAGCGTGGTGGAGCCCATCAGGTGGGCGTCGACGGCAGCGGCGCAGGCCCGGCCCTCGGCGATGGCCCAGACGATGAGCGACTGGCCGCGGCCCATGTCACCGGCGACGAAGACGCCCGGCACGGAGGACTCCCACGACAGCGAGCGGGCCACGTTGCCGCGCGGGTCGTAGTCGACACCGAGGTCGTCGAGCAGCCCCTCGTGCTGCGGGCTCACGAAGCCCATGGCGAGCAGCACGAGCTGCGCCGGGATCTCCCGCTCGGTGCCGGGGATCGGCTGGAAGGAGGCGTCCACGTCGGTGAGCCGCAGCGCCTCGACGGCACCGTCGCGACCGACGTACTCGGTGGTCGAGACAGCGAAGACCCGCTCGCCGCCCTCCTCGTGGGCAGAGGAGGTGCGCAGCATGAGCGGCCAGGTCGGCCAGGGCGTCGAGGACGCCCGCGACGGCGGCGGCTCGGGCATGATCTCGAGCTGTGTCACGGAGGCCGCGCCCTGACGGTGCGCGGTGCCCAGGCAGTCGGCGCCGGTATCGCCACCGCCGATGATGACGACGTGCTTCCGGGCGGCCGTGATCGGGGTCTGGTCGAGCGTCCCCTCCTGCACCTGGTTCGAGGGCACGAGGTAGTCCATCGCGAGGTGGATCCCCGACAGCTCCCGGCCGGTGGCCGGCAGGTCGCGCCCGATGGTGGAGCCGCCGGCGAGGACCACCGCGTCGAAGTCGGCGCGCAGCTCGGCGACGGTGATGTCGGCACCCACGTCGACGCCCGTCTTGAAGACGGTGCCCTCCGCCGCCATCTGCTCGAGGCGGCGGTCGAGGTGGCGCTTCTCCATCTTGAACTCGGGGATCCCGTACCGCAGCAGGCCGCCGATGCGCGCGGCCCGCTCGAACACGGTCACCGCGTGACCCGCGCGGGTCAGCTGCTGTGCAGCGGCGAGACCGGCGGGGCCCGAGCCGACGACGGCGACGGACTTGCCGGTCTGCTCGCGCGGCAGAGACGGGAGCACCGCGTGGTCGTCCCAGGCACGGTCGATGATCTCGACCTCGACCTGCTTGATGGTGACCGGGTCCTGGTTGATGCCGAGGACGCAGGACGCCTCGCACGGCGCCGGGCACAGCCGGCCGGTGAACTCGGGGAAGTTGTTCGTCGCGTGCAGCCGCTCGATCGCCGACGCCCAGTCGTCCTTGTACACGAGGTCGTTCCACTCAGGGATGAGGTTCCCGAGCGGGCAGCCGTTGTGGCAGAACGGGATGCCGCAGTCCATGCACCGGCTGGCCTGGCCCTTGAGGGCCTCGGTCGGGAAGTCCTCGTAGACCTCCTTCCAGTCCCGGATGCGGATGTCCACGGACCGCCGGGTGGGCGTCTTGCGATCGAGCTTCAGGTAGCCCTGGGGGTCGGCCATGTCAGTCCTTCCCGGCCGTCACGAGGTTGTCCTTCTCCAGCTCGGCGAGCACGCGCTTGTAGTCGCGCGGCATCACCTTCGTGAAGCGGTCGAGCGAGTCCACGAGCCCGGCCGCGACCGGCGACCCGGTCTCCTCCGCGTGGTCGAGCAGCATCTGCCGCAGCGTCTCGCGGTCGCCGTCGTCCAGCGGGTCGAGGTCCACCATCTCGGTGTTGACGCGGGCGGGGTCGAGGTCGACGACGTACGCGACACCCCCGCTCATGCCGGCCGCGACGTTGCGCCCGGTCGGCCCGAGGATGGCGACCCGGCCACCGGTCATGTACTCGCAGGCGTGGTCGCCGACACCCTCGACCACCGCCGTGGCGCCGGAGTTGCGGACGCAGAACCGCTCACCCACGCGACCGCGGACGAACAGCGAACCTGACGTCGCCCCGTAGAGCAGGGTGTTGCCCGCGATGACGTTGTCCTCCGCCGGGAACGTCGCGTTCAGGGCGGGGCGTACGACGAGCCGGCCGCCGCTGAGGCCCTTGCCGACGTAGTCGTTGGCGTCGCCGTGCAGCCGCAACGTGATGCCGCGCGGTACGAACGCCCCGAACGACTGGCCGGCCGAGCCGCTGAAGGTGATGTCGATCGTGCCGTCCGGCAGGCCCCCGCCGCCGTGCCGGCGGGTCAGCTCGGCGCCGAGCATCGTGCCGACGGTGCGGTTGACGTTGCGGACCGGCAGCTCGAGCGGGACCGGCGTGCCGTCCGGCAGCGCGCCCTCGCACAGCTGGAGCAGGGTGTTGTCCAGCGCGGCCGCGAGCCCGTGGTCCTGCTTCACCTGCTGGGTCAGCGGGGTCCCGGCCGGCAGGTCCGGCACGTGCAGGATCGGCGTCAGGTCGAGGCCGGCTGCCTTCCAGTGCTCGATGGCTCGCCTGGTGTCGAGCACCTCGGCGTGGCCGACCGCCTCCTCGATGGAGCGGAAGCCCAGCCGGGCCAGCTGCTCGCGCACCTCCTCGGCGATGTACTCGAAGAACGTCACGACGAACTCCGGGCTGCCGGTGAACCTCTTGCGCAGCTCGGGGTTCTGGGTGGCGATGCCGACCGGGCAGGTGTCGAGGTGGCAGACCCGCATCATGATGCAGCCGCTCACGACGAGCGGCGCCGTCGCGAAGCCGAACTCCTCCGCGCCCAGCAGCGCGGCGATGACCACGTCACGACCGGTCTTCAGCTGGCCGTCGACCTGCACGACGATCCGGTCGCGCAGGTTGTTGAGCAGCAGCGTCTGCTGAGTCTCGGCAAGCCCGAGCTCCCAGGGCGCTCCCGCATGCTTCAGCGAGGTCAGCGGGGACGCGCCGGTGCCGCCGTCGTGGCCGGAGATCAGTACGACGTCGGCGTGCGCCTTCGACACGCCGGCCGCGACCGTTCCGACGCCGACCTCTGCCACCAGCTTCACGTGGATGCGGGCGTCCTTGTTGGCGTTCTTGAGGTCGTGGATCAGCTGCGCGAGGTCTTCGATCGAGTAGATGTCGTGGTGCGGCGGCGGCGAGATGAGCCCGACACCGGCGGTCGAGTGCCGGGTCTTCGCGATCCACGGGTACACCTTGTGCCCCGGGAGCTGGCCGCCCTCACCGGGCTTCGCGCCCTGCGCCATCTTGATCTGGATGTCGCGCGCGTGCACGAGGTACTCGCTGGTCACGCCGAAGCGACCCGACGCCACCTGCTTCACCGCCGAGCAGCGCTCGGGGTCGAGCAGCCGCTCGGTGTCCTCGCCGCCCTCACCGGTGTTCGACCGGCCACCCAGCCGGTTCATCGCGATGGCGAGGGTCTCGTGCGCCTCGGCGCTGATCGAGCCGTACGACATCGCGCCGGTGTTGAACCGCTTCACGATCTCGGAGACCGGCTCGACCTCGTCGAGGGGTACGGCGGGACGCAGCCCCTCCCTGAGGGCGAACAGCCCGCGGAGCGTGCCCGCACGCGCCGACAGCTCGTCGACCTTGCCGGAGTACTCCTTGAAGACGTCGTACTGCTGGCTGCGCGTCGCGTGCTGCAGCTTGAAGACCGTCTCCGGGTTGAACAGGTGCAGCTCACCCTCGCGGCGCCACTGGTACTCGCCGCCGACCTCGAGCCGCCGGTGGGCGCGCTCGGTCGCGTTGCCCGGGTAGGCGCGGCGGTGCCGGGCAGCGGTCTCCTCCGCGATCACGTCGAGCCCGATGCCGCCGAGGCGTGAGGTGGTGCCGGTGAAGTACTCCGCGACCAGGTCCTGCGACAGGCCGAGCGCCTCGAAGACCTGCGCCCCGGTGTAGGAGGCGATGGTGCTGATGCCCATCTTCGACATCACCTTGAGGACGCCCTTGCCGAGCGCCTTGATGAGGTTCTTCTGCGCCTGCTTGTACGTGAGGTCGCCCAGCACGCCGTCGCGAGCCAGCTCCTCGACGGTCTCCATCGCGAGGTAGGGGTTGACGGCGGCTGCCCCGTAGCCGATGAGCAGGGCGACGTGGTGCACCTCGCGGACGTCGCCGGCCTCGACCACCAGACCGACCCGGGTGCGGCTCTTCTCGCGGATCAGGTGGTGGTGCACGGCGCTGGTGAGCAGCAGTGACGGGATGGGTGCCATCGTCTCGGTCGACTCGCGGTCGGACAGCACGATGATGCGGGCGCCGCCGGCGATGGCGGTGCTGACCTCGCGCCGGACCCGGTCGAGGGCGTCGCGCAGTGCCTCGCCGTCGCCGTTCACCGGGTAGAGGCCGTAGATGGTGACCGCGGCGAGACCGGGCTGGTCGCCGTCGTCGTTGATGTGCACGATCTTCGACAGCTCGTCGTTGTCGATGACCGGGAACGGCAGCACGATCTGGCGGCAGCTCGCCGGCGACGGCTCGAGCAGGTTCTGCTCCGGGCCGATGCCGGCGGACAGCGACGTGACGAGCTCCTCCCGGATCGCGTCGAGCGGCGGGTTCGTGACCTGCGCGAAGAGCTGGCTGAAGTAGTCGAAGAGCATCCGCGGCTTCTCCGACAGGACCGCCACGGGGGTGTCGGTGCCCATCGAGCCGATCGGCTCCTGCGCCGCCGTCGCCATCGGCGTGAGGATGACGCGGACCTCCTCCTCGGTGTAGCCGAAGGTCTGCTGGCGGCGGAGGACGGACTCCTTGGTGTAGATCTTGTGCTCGCGGTCGGGCAGCTCCTCGATGCGGAGCAGGCCGGCGTGCAGCCAGTCCTCGTACGGGTGCTCCGCGGCGAGCTCGCCCTTGATCTCGTCGTCCTCGACGATCCGGCCCTTGGCCGTGTCCACGAGGAACATCCGGCCGGGCTGGAGACGGCCCTTGCGCCGTACCTGGTCGGAGGGGATGTCGAGCACGCCCACCTCGGACGCGAGCACGACCCGGCCGTCGGTGGTCTCCCACCAGCGCGACGGCCGCAGCCCGTTGCGGTCGAGGACCGCGCCGATCAGCGTGCCGTCGGTGAACGTCACGCAGGCCGGGCCGTCCCACGGCTCCATGAGCGACGCGTGGAACTCGTAGAAGGCCCGCTTCGCCGGGTCCATCTCGGGAGCGTTCTCCCACGCCTCGGGCACCATCATCAGCACGGCGTGCGGCAGCGAGCGACCGGCCATGTGCAGCAGCTCGAGGACCTCGTCGAACGAGGCGGAGTCCGAGCCGTCCGGGTGGCAGATCGGGAAGAGCCGGGACATGTCGTCGGGCAGCTCGTGTGGACCGCGCAGCAGCGCCTCACGGGCGCGCATCCAGTTGCGGTTGCCCTTGACGGTGTTGATCTCGCCGTTGTGCGCGATGTAGCGGTACGGGTGCGCCAGCGGCCAGCTCGGGAACGTGTTGGTGCTGAACCGCGAGTGCACGAGCGCCAGTGCGCTCTCGAACCGCTCGTCGGAGAGGTCGGGGAAGAACGGCTGCAGCTGCTCGGTCGTGAGCATGCCCTTGTAGACGATGGTCCGCGTCGACAGCGAAGGGAAGTAGGTGCCGCACTCCCGCTCGGCGCGCTTGCGAACGACGTAGGCGCGCCGCTCGAGGGCGTACGCCGTCATCCCTGGGTCGACCGAGCCGAGGAAGACCTGCCGGAAGATCGGCATGACCCCGGCGGCGGTGCGACCGATGCCCGCGCCCTTCGGGTCGACGGGCAGCTCGCGCCACGTGAGGACGCGCAAGCCCTCCTCGGCGACGATCTTCTCGAACGCCAGCTGGACCTCGACGGCCTGGCGCGGGTTCGTGGGCAGGAACGCCGTGCCGACGGCGTACACCTCGGGCAGCTCGGCCGATACGACCGCGCGGTAGAAGGCGTCGGGGACCTGGACCAGGATGCCGGCACCGTCACCGGTCTCCGGCTCGGCGCCCGAGGCACCGCGGTGCTCGAGGTTGCGCAGCGCCGTGAGGCCCTGCTCGACGAGGTCGTGGCTCTTGCGCCCGGCGACGTCGACGACGAAGGCGACACCACAGGCGTCGTGCTCGTTCGCAGGGTCGTAGAGGCCTTGGGCCGCGGGCAGCCCGGTAGTCATGGCTGCGGGCAGCCCGAAGGTCGTCGTGGGAAGCATTGCGGCCTTCCGTCCGTGGGTGGTTGGTGCTCACTGCCACCCGGGACGTCGCTGGCCCTGCTGCAGATGACAACTACGTTACACGATCAGCCGCCCTGCAGCCCGCTGAGACGGCTCCGCCGGCTGTCACCCGTTCGGCGTAGTAGGTCCGGATAATGGCCCTTTCGGGCCATGGTGTGCCGGCGTGCCCGGTGCGCACCCTGCGGGCGTGGCCGTACCCCCCTCCGGTCGCCGTTTCGTGGCGAAGGTGCTCGTCGCGCACCTGCATGCGCGCAGGCAGGTCATGGCGTGCGCGCTCACGCTTGCGCACGTGCCGCTGGGGCTGGCGGTGCTCATGCTCCCGGTCACGGTCGGCTGGCTGGGCGCCACGGCCGGCCTGCTGGTCGCCGAGCTCGTCGTCCTCGTCCTCCTGCTGCGGACGGACCAGCAGGCCCGCCGCGGCGAGGAGCAGCTCACCTTGGCGCTGTTCGAGGGGCATGCGAGCGTGCGTGCCCGGCAGCAGGAGACCGAGAGGATCCGCTCCGACCTCATCGCGACGGTCAGCCATGAGTTCCGTACCCCGCTGACCGGCATCCGCGGCGCTGCCCTGACGCTGCTCAAGCGCGGTGACCGGCTCGACACGGACGGCCGCGCGCAGCTGTTGCACGCGATGCTGGCCCAGCAGGAGCGGTTGTCCCGGCTCCTCGAGAACATGCTCACCGCGTCCGCGGCAACGTCACCGGACCCGGGCGCGACCG
>JBHEMB010000330.1:0-5056 GCA_046262855.1 Mycobacteriales bacterium
TCCTGTGGCCGGAGGTCCTGGCCAACTACGCCCGCCACCACGTGACCGGCGAGCAGCTCCCGCAGGACGTGGTGGACAAGCTGAACGAGTCCCGGCTCTGGGGCGAAGGTTTCGCCACCACCGAATACCTTGGCGCGGCGCTGCTGGACCTCGCCTGGCACGTCCTGGACGGCACGGACATTCCGGAGGACGTCGTGGCATTCGAAGCCAAGTCCCTGGCTGCCGCCGGAGTGGCCCACGCCCTGATCCCGCCAAGGTATCGCACGGGCTACTTCCAGCACATCTTCGCCGGGGCGGGCTACGCCGCCGGCTACTACTCCTATATCTGGAGCGAAGTGCTCGATGCGGAGACCGTGGACTGGTTTACCGAGAACGGCGGCATGACCCGCGCCAACGGCGAAAAGTTCAGGCAGGAACTGCTCTCCCGCGGCAACAGCAGGGATCCGCTGGAATCGTTCCGCACGCTCCGGGGCCGCGACGCCCGCCTGGAGCCGCTCCTGAAGCGCCGCGGCCTCGAATAGCCTTTCCGAGTTTTTGTCCACGTATCGTGACTTCCAAGGCGCACAACTCCCGTTACACGGACAAAAAAACCCAGGGAAAGTCCGACGGCGGGTGGTCGCCTTCGAAAAAGGTGACCACCCGCCGTCGCGGTTTACTTCAGGGGAGCTGTTACCAGCCGCGCTCGGCGAGGCGGTGTGGCTGCGGGATCTCGTCGACGTTGATCCCGACCATGGCCTCGCCCAGGCCGCGGGAGGCCTTGGCGATGACGTCCGGGTCATCAAAGAACGTGGTGGCCTGAACGACGGCGGCGGCACGCTGGGCCGGGTTGCCGGACTTGAAGATGCCGGAGCCGACGAACACGCCGTCGGCGCCGAGCTGCATCATCATCGCAGCATCTGCCGGGGTGGCGATGCCGCCAGCGGTGAACAGCACCACGGGCAGCTTGCCGGTGGCGGCGATTTCCTTGACCAGTTCGTACGGGGCCTGCAGTTCCTTGGCCGCGACGTAGAGCTCGTCCTCGGGCAGGGCCGCGAGCTTGAGGATCTCGGCGCGGATCTGGCGCATGTGCGTGGTGGCGTTGGAGACGTCGCCGGTGCCGGCCTCGCCCTTGGAGCGGATCATCGCCGCGCCCTCGTTGATGCGCCGCAGCGCCTCGCCGAGGTTGGTGGCGCCGCAGACGAAGGGCACCGTGAACTGCCACTTGTCGATGTGGTTGGCGTAGTCGGCCGGGGTGAGCACCTCGGACTCGTCGATGTAGTCGACGCCGAGCGACTGGAGCACCTGGGCCTCGACGAAGTGGCCGATCCGGGCCTTGGCCATCACCGGGATCGTGACCTCGGCCTTGATGGCGTCGATCATGTCGGGGTCGCTCATCCGCGAGACGCCACCGTCGCGGCGGATGTCGGCGGGCACCCGCTCCAGAGCCATGACGGCAACGGCGCCGGCGTCCTCGGCGATGCGAGCCTGCTCACGCGTGACGACGTCCATGATGACGCCGCCCTTGAGCTGCTCGGCCATACCCCGCTTGACGACGTCGGTGCCAGTCTCAGACATGCGCCCAGTCTAGGTGAGCGAGCCCGGCGCCTCATCCGAAAAATCGTCCACGTCGAAGAACTCCGGCACGTCGCGGCGCCCGGCCAGGTGCAGCAGCCGGGCCAGCCGGTTGCGGCGCAGTGCCCGGGCGTTGGTCACCGCTCCGTTGTGGAACGACCGGGCGAGGGCGACCCGGGAGGCGGCTGCCTCGAGCTCGTCGCGCTGCGGCCCTGGCGGCACCTCGTCCCAGTGGGCGCGGAGCGCGCGCGACAGGTCGTTCTCGAGGTCCTGCCGGGGTCCCGCGGCAGCGAGCGCCGCATCTGCGGCCCGCACGACGGACGGCAGCCCCAGCGCGCGGGCAGCCGCCGCCCGCCGAACCAGCTGGGCGTCGAGCGCTGCCCAGGCGGCGTCGACCCGGGCGTGCATCCGGTCCAGGCGACCGGCGGTCCAGGTGATGTAGACGGCGACGAGGATGATCGCGAGCACCGACCAGGCGACGGCTGCGTTCACCGCAGCTCCACCGCGTCGCGTACGACGGCCAGCCAGCGGCGCAGCGTCTCCGGGACCCGCGACGGGTCGTCGAGCGCGTCCTCGTCGAGCGCGTCCTCGGCAGTGTCCTCGAAGGACTCCTCCAGCTCGACCGGCGCCGCCGCGCGGACCGTCTCGTACACCTCGACGATCTCGCGCGTCACGTGCTGCCAGTCGTAGGCCTGCACCACGCGGGACCCGCGGGCTGCCAGCAGCCGGCGCCGCTCGGGATCCCGCAGCAGCCCGACCAGGGCGGCGGCCAGCGCCGACGCGTCCCCGACGGGGAACAGCACCCCGGCCTCACCGTCGTCGAGCACCCGGCGGAACGCCTCGAGGTCGCTCGCCACGACCGGGGTCCCCGCCGCCATCGCCTCGATGAGCACGATGCCGAAGCTCTCCCCGTGCGTGTTCGGCGCGCAGTAGACGTCACCGCCGGCGTACACCGCCGGCTTGTCCTTCTCGGCCACCAGCCCGAGCACGCGCACGCCTGGCGGGGCGTCCACCTCGCCGGGACCGGCGACGACCAGCTCCACGTCGGGCAGCTGCGCCTGCACGGCGGGCAACGCGTCGAGCAGGACCTGGAGCCCCTTGCGCTGCTCGTCGACCCGGCCGAGGAACACCACCCGCGGCCGGTCGTGCGCGGGGCGCGGCACGTGGAAGCGGGCGACGTCGACGCCGTTGGGGATGAGGACCGCGTCGTGCCCGAGATGCTCGACGACGACCCGTCGTGCGGCCGGCGAGACCGCGATCCGGCCGGTGATCTTCTCCAGCCCCGGCTGGAGCGTGGTGCCGAACACCTGCAGCGCGCGGCTGCGTGCGGTCGCCGTGTGGAAGGTCGCGACCATCGCGCCCTTGGCAGCGAAGCAGGCCAGCATGGACAGCGACGGGACCGTCGGCTCGTGCAGGTGCAGCACGTCGAAGCGTCCGCCGTTGATGCCTCTGCGCAGCCACCGTCGGGTGCGCGCCAGCGACAGCGGCCCGAAGCACAGCCGCGCCACCGAGCCGTTGTAGGGCACCGGCACCGTGCGCCCCGCCGGGACGAGGTACGCCGGGAGAGCGGCCTCGTCGGGATCGTCGACCGGCGCGAGGACGGAGACCACGTGCCCGAGCGCGATCAGTGACTCGGCCAGGTCGCGCACGTGCGCCTGGACGCCGCCGGGGACGTCCCAGCTGTAGGGACAGACGATGCCGACCCTCACTGCGGCTGCTTGCGCGGGTCGTCGTCGGGGAGGTCCTCGAGCCAGAGCCGCTGCAGCATGTGCCAGTCGGCCGGATGTCGCGCGATCCCGCGCGCGAAGGCGTCCGCCACCTCCTGCGTCATGGTGGTGAGGTCGCTGTGTGCGATGCAGGGCTGGAAGGCGATGTGCCAGCCGTCATCGGTGAACGACAGCGTTGTGGGCATCAGGTTCGCGCCGGTCTCGAGGGCCAGCTTCGCGGGTCCGGCCGGCATCCGGGCGGTGCTGCCGAAGAACTGCACGTCGACGCCCCGCGGGGTGAGGTCGCGGTCGGCGAGCAGGCAGATCGTGCCACCGGCCTCGAGCCTCTTGCGGAGGGTGTCGAAAGGCCCCGGGCCCCCGGTCAACGGGAGCACCTCCATGCCCAGCGACTGCCGGAATGCGAGGAACTGCTCGAACAGGGACTCGGGCTTCAGCCGCTCGGCCACCGTCGTGAACGGTACGCCGGTCAGGCCGCACCAGGCTCCGGCCGCGTCCCAGTTGCCGGTGTGCGGCAGCACCAGGATGGTCCCGCGGTCGCTTGCGACGCTGTCCCGGAGCAGCTGCTCGTCGGTCGTGGTCGTGCCGCTGACGATCCGGTCCCGCGACATGGCAGGCAACCGGAAGACCTCGCACCAGTAGCGGGCGTAGGACCGGACCGCAGCCCGACGCAGGTCCTGGCCCGGTGCCACCCGCGCCAGGTTCGCGGTCAGCTGCTCGAAGCCGCCCTTGAGCAGCGCCGCGTCGGCACCGGCCCGGAACAGCCGCCGGGCCATCCCCTCCGGCATGGTGCGCACGGCGGCCCAGCCGGCAGCGTAGGAACCGGAGAGGACGGCCTCGAGAGGGTTCACCGGGCGGCGAGCTTGGCTTGCTTCTTCACCTCGAGCGCCCGCTGCACGACAGTGATCGCGCTCAGCGCCGCGAGCAGCCAGAGGGCACCCGCGAGCAGCCCGTCGGGGACACCGAACCCGGTGAGGCCAGCGGCCGCCAGGGCCAGGATGAGCCGCGCCGTCCGGTCCATGATCCCGACGTTGCAGGTGAGGCCGACGCCCTCCGCCCGGGCCTTCTCGTAGGAGATGACCTGACTGCTCACCAGCACGAACAGGGTCACGGCCGTCAGGACCTGCGAGCGATCGTCGTACCAGAGAACGAGAGCACCGAAGATCGCCCCGTCGGCGACCCGGTCGCAGGTGCTGTCCAGCCAACCGCCGAACGGGCTCGAGTCACCGCGCTTGCGGGCGAGTGCGCCGTCAACGCTGTCGGTGAGCACGAAGAAGGTGATCACGAGGGTGCCGGCGAGGAACATCCCCTGCGGGAAGAACACGAGCGCCGCGGTCACGACCCCGACGGTGCCGGTGAGGGTCACGGCGTTGGGGCTCACGCCCCACGCCAGCAGCTTGTTGACGAGGGGGTCCGCGATCCGTCCCACGTGGGGGCGGAGCTGGCTGCCGATCACCGGCTGGAGACTAGCCATTTTCTGCGCTTCGCTCCGGAAGGCTTGTAACGCCGCGAGCCCGGCGGCAGGGTGAGGGACACGATCGTCCGTCAGGAGGCTGCTGTGTCCAAAACCGCCAAGCAGACAGGGCCGGCACCCGACCCGAGGGCACCGGAGCTGGTCCGCAACGTCGCCGTCGTGGGTCACGCGGGGGCGGGAAAGACCACGCTGGTGGAGGCGCTGCTCGCGCGCACCGGCACGGTCCCGCGGGCCGGCAGCGTCACCGAAGGCACCACCGTCAGCGACAGCGAGGACGTCGAGGCGCGGCTGCAGCGCTCCGTTGCGC
>JBHEMB010000331.1:0-3643 GCA_046262855.1 Mycobacteriales bacterium
TCGACCGCTTCGGCCTGGCCTTCTCCCACCGTGGTGTCGTGGAGGGCGCGTCGTACACCGACGTGCACGCCGTGCTGCCGGCCAAGACCATGCTCATGCTGATCGCGGCGATCTGCGCCCTGCTGTTCTTCGCGAACATCGTGGTGCGCAACGTGATCCTGCCGACCGGCGCACTGGCGCTGCTGGTCGTGAGCTCCATCGCCGTGGGCGGCATCTACCCGTTCATCGTCCAGCAGTACACCGTCAAGCCGAACCAGCTGCAGCGCGAGAACGACTACATCCAGCGCAACATCGCCGCGACGCGCGCGGCGTACGGCATCAACGACGTCAAGGTCACGTCGTACCCAGGTGTCTCCACGGCGACGAAGCAGGCCCTGCGGGACGACAAGGGCACGGTTCCGAACATCCGGTTGCTCGACCCGAACCTGCTCGGGCCCACCTACACCCAGAACCAGCGGCTCCGCACCTACTTCACGTTCAACGACTCGCTCGACATCGACCGCTACACCGACGCCGGCAAGACTGAGGACTACGTCGTCGCAGTCCGCGAGCTCGACGTGTCCAGAGTGCCTGCGGCCCAACGGAACTGGATCAACCTGCACCTCGCGTACACGCACGGGAACGGGGTCGTCGCCGCACCGGCCAACGCGACCGACGACGACAACCCCGGGCAGCCGAGCTACACGGTCGGCGACGTCCCGCAGGCCGACACCAGCAAGGACAAGATCTTCACCGTCGACCACTCGCAGGTGTACTACGGCGAGCAGTCGCCGACGTACTCGATCGTCGACACCAAGCAGCCCGAGATCGACGGACCCGGCGCTGACAAGGACACCGACCAGGCCACCAGCCGGTACGCCGGACCAGGCGGCATCAAGCTGACCTCGGGCTTCCGTAAGCTGCTGTACGCGCTCAAGTTCCGTGACAAGAACATCCTGCTCTCCGGGTCCCTCACCTCGAACAGCAAGATCATGTACACCCGCTCGCCGGCCGATCGCGTCCAGAAGGTCGCGCCCTTCCTGACGCTGGACGGCGACCCGTACCCGGTCGTGGTGGACCGCAAGCTGCTGTGGGTGGTCGACGGCTACACGACCAGCAGCGGCTACCCGTACTCGGAGAGCAGCAGCTTCGGCAAGGTGACCACGGACAGCCGCGGCACCCGGACCGATCGCAGCCAGGTCAACTACATCCGCAACTCGGTCAAGGCCACGGTCGACGCCTACACCGGCAAGGTGAGCCTCTACGCCTGGGATGAGAAGGACCCGGTGCTCCGGACCTGGCGCAAGGTCTTCCACGGGTTGGTGCAGGACAAGAGCGCCATCAGCCCGCAGCTGATGGCCCACTTCCGCTATCCCGAGGACCTCTTCAAGGTGCAGCGGGACCTGCTCACGAAGTACCACGTGCAGGACGTACAGACGTTCTTCCAGGGCACGGACCAGTGGGACATCCCGAGCGACCCGACGAAGGACGCGGCGCGCGTGATCAACACCGGGGCCACGCCAGGAGCGGTCTCGACGACCAGCCCGGCGCAGCCGCCGTACTACGTCCTGCTGCAGATGCCTAACGCCAGCGCACCGGTGTTTTCCCTGACGACGACGTTCGTCGCCCGCAACGCCACCAACCTCACCGCCTTCGCGGCTGTGTCGTCCGATCCGGCGGACTACGGGAAGATCGAGATCCTCATCCTGCCGAAGAACCGGGTCATCGACGGTCCCGAGCAGGTGGCGAACACCTTCGAGAGCAACACCACGATCTCCTCGGCGCTGTCGCTGCTGCGGCAAGGCGGATCCGAGGTCGTGCTGGGCAACCTGCTGACGCTGCCGGTGGGCAACGGGCTGCTCTACGTCGAGCCGGTGTACACCCAGGGCAAGAAGTCGCCGAGCTTCCCGATCCTCACCAAGGTCATCGTCAGCTTCGGCAACAAGATCGCCTACCAGGACACCCTTGCGGAGGCCCTCAACGATCTCTTCGGTGCCGGCACCACCGTGGGCCCGACACCTGCCCCGGGCACGACGCCACCGCCGACCTCGTCGACGGTCACGCAGCTCATCGCCGATGCGCAGCGGGCCTACGACGCGGGCCAGGAAGCGCTGAAGCGCGGGGACTTCGCCGCCTACGGGCAGGCCCAGGCCCAGCTCAAGAAGGACCTCGACCAGCTCGCGGCCAGGAGCGGCGCCACACCGTCCCCGTCCTCCACCCCCTAACCCGGCTCGGCACTCACGCGGGGGCGTGAGGGCGTTAGAGCAGGTCGAGAACCTTCTCGGGCGGTCGGGCCACGACGGCCCGATCGCCGTTGATCGCGACGGGGCGCTCGATCAGTGACGGATCGCTGCTCAGCTGCTCGAGCAGGTCGCCGGTCACGCCCGGCCGGGCGATGCTGCTCGGGTCATCGAGCTTCGCCATCACCTCCGCGAGCTCCTCGCGGCTGGGCGGGTCCTCGAGGTAGAAGCGCTTCTCGAAGGGGATGCCGCGCTCGGTCAAGATCTCGACGGCGCCCCGGCTCTTGCTGCAGGCGTTGTTGGTCCAGAGAACGAGAGTCACGCCCCCATTGTCGCTCGTGTATCCTGGTACGTACCGACGCGGGGTGGAGCAGCTCGGTAGCTCGCTGGGCTCATAACCCAGAGGTCGCAGGTTCAAATCCTGCCCCCGCTACAAGAGAAACCGCAGGTCAGGGCCATGATCACCGATCATGGCCTGACTGCTTTCAAGATCATTCCAGACTCGTTCCAGAAGTTCCTGCCTCCGCCGCGTGGGCTGGCGGCCGCGAGTGGCACCGACCGGCAGTGCCCGGTACCGGTCTCCATGAACGGCGAAGCGCCGGATTGGTACTGGCTGACCGGGCATCGCTGGTTCCCGGTTGCTCACCTGATCCGTCCGTCAGCCTGCACGTGGGTGGTCCCCGGCCAGCGCCTACGGCCCGGCGCGACCGCGCGTCTCGACGAGGTGCACGCCGCTCATGATCTGGTCCTTGCCTCGAAAGGGGTGCGGGCTCGGTTCAGCCTGCCCGCCCAGGTGGCAACTGGGTGGCTCGGCACCCCCCAGGGCGCGTCGCTGACCTGACAGACTCGAGTCATGGCGCATCATTTCGGCTCGGCTGGTCGTCGCGCCAACCTTGCTCGCCTCCTGCACGTGACGCTGGTGGAGCACGGCATGGAGCCTCTGGATGGTTCTGCCCGCGCCATGATCGAGCTCCGGGTTGCCGAGGTTGCCGTTGAGCTGGGTGAGCGAGCCGGTGGCCCTCAAGAATTTCCGCGACGAGGACGTCGTCTCTGTCGCGCGGAACACGGCTGCGGAGTGGCATGCGGCGTCCGCCGCCGAGGACGCAGCAGGCACCCGGTGCGTGATCGTGAGCGTCTGGAGACTGGTCTCGGCCATGAGCGTCCACTGGTCGGCAACATCCCGCAGCGCCGAACCCCGACGGACAGTCAAGTTCGGTCAGTCGCGCTTGGGGGTCGAGGGTAGGGGCGCGGGGTCACGGGGAGTGAGGGCCTGGGTGAGGGTGACAGCGTTCTGAATCTGCGTGGCCCGGCTGCGCCGGGCCTCTTTCGTGGCGGTCTTGAGCAAGCTGTGGTTGACCCAGCCGTGGGCGAGGGCCTCCCCGGCAGGGCTCCAGGCGATCGCGGTGAGGCCGGCCGCGACGGTG
>JBHEMB010000332.1:0-2743 GCA_046262855.1 Mycobacteriales bacterium
TGTCATGGAAGTCACCGTGAACGGCGTGAACTGCGCGACCGTGCCCGGGACATCTACGCCCGTGTCGATCAACACCATCAACGATCACACGAACGCGCGGTACTACGTTGACAACGCGGCTGGGGCCGCCGGGTACAACACGACCTACGACGGCCTTACTGTGCCTCTGACGTGTGACGTGCACGTCACGCCGGGGCAGCAAGTGACCGTGCGGATTGCGGTCGCCGACGCGAGCGACTACATCTATGACAGCGGCGTCGCACTGCTGGACAAGGGAATCTGGTCCGACTGAATGACGAGCACAGGAGGGGCATGAAGGCGGAGACGCCGCCACGCGAGGTTCACGGCTACCCGCAAGCCTTGGCGACGGGTGTCGTGCGGCCGGTGCCGGCGTCGCCGCCGCCGCTCCTGCCGGGTCGGACGGCGAACAACCTGTTCAGGATGTGGTTGCTGAGCCTTGCCGGAGGCGGACTCCTCTGGTTCGTCCTCTACTCAGGCGTCCAGCGGATTCCGTCGTCGCACTCGGGCCTGCGCAGCCTGCTGCTACTCACGATCTCTCGCGGGGTGTGCTTCGGCATGCTTGCTCCGCTCACCCTCGTGGGCAACCGGAACGTCGAGGAGTTCGCGCACGGATACACAACCCTGCGACTGCAGCTCGGGTCGTTCTACATGAGGTTCAGCTTCACCAGGACCCGACGGCAACAGAGTCCACCGTGGGACTACTCGGGGATCTGGGTTCTGGATGACCGCGGCCGAGTCCTCGCCCCGCCCGATCCGGCCGTGGACCCACCTGGCTTCTTCCCCTCCCCGAACCGACCGGGGCAGCTGGAGCTGTGGACGGGCGTGTGCTGGAGTGGTCACTTCCGCCAGCTGCCGCCTTGACACCGGCCCGCGCGACCAACCAACGTCAGCCGGGGCTGCACCACACGGGCGAACCAGCAAGGCTGGTGGGCCGTCGCAGCGCTGGCCGTCCCTGCGCACACAGGTCAACCTGCTGACGGGTCCGGTCTCGACGATCGCGGTGCGCGGAGAACTTCCACTGAGCAGGTCGAAGTCGTATGGCTTGGAGCCGGTACTCCCGCTTGATCTGCAGCTCAGCGCGGATCTGGCCAATGACTTGACCCGCTGGGCGACGGACTTCGAGCCCACCTTCGCATCCGATCCAGACGAGTCGGGCTTCGAGTCCCAGGGAGCCGCGGAGGCCTTCGTCCAGCGCGGTCGAACGCTGGCCGGCGATCTGCAGCACGAACTCGGTGAGCCTGGCGCCTCGAGTTCTCTCCCGAGCCCATACGTCCCCCAGGTCTTCGCCTACGTACCCGGTAGTCCGCATTCAGTCCTCATGATCTTGGAAAGTCCGCGAAAACGCGGTCTCCATGGGTCTGTCACGGACACCGTCAGATCATGCAAACCCCCTGCTGCACAAGGACTTTCGCCCAATCCAGCGTCGCTCAGACCCCGAGATAGATGAAGCCGTAGGCCTCGTCCCGGAACGGGATGCCGGCTTCGGTGAGTGCCTCGTCCCAGTCCCCGGTGCAGGCCGGGTCGGCCTTCTCCATGCCGTGATCGGCGGTCAGCAGGATCGTGGTCGTCTCGACCAACCCACGGGCCTCGAGCAGGTCGAGCCAGACACCCAGCCGCGCGTCCGCATCGCGAAGGCCGGCGCGCGCGATCGGAGAGCAGGGGCCGCCGGCGTGGTGGGCACTGTCGGTGAGCGTCGTGTTCCACCACATCAGTGACGGCGGGTCAGGCTCAGACCACAAGTCGAGCACCTGCACCAAGCCGGCACCGTCGACCTGCGACCCCCAGGCGTAGTCCGCGTCCTCCAGGAACTCCTTCGACACCAAAGGATCAGCCGACGGGTCAGGCAGCGTGGCGAGCATCGCGGACGCCCCGCCCCCGTTGCGGATCAGGTCGAAAGTGGAGTAGTCCGCCCCGACGTCCACGGGGTCGTTGACGCAGGCGGTGCGACCTGGGACGCGTTGGAAGACGGTGGTGACGCCGGGTCGCAACCAGTCCATCGACTGGTGCCAGGTCGCGTTGGAGTTGGCCACCACCTGGCCGGCCAGCTCCCGGTCGTAGAAGGCGTTGTTGATGATGCCGTGCCGGCCGGGCCCGAGGCCGGTGAGGGCGCAGGTGTGGTTCACCAGCGTGACCGAGGGGAACTCGGCGACGGCCCCGCCCCGCAGGGCGCAGCCACGCTCCAGCAGCCGGGCCACGTTGGGCAGCTCACCGGCGGCGACGAGGTGCAGCAGGTCAGCGCACTGCGCGCCGTCCCAGAGCAGCCCCACCACCCGCCCGCCCGTGGGCGCGGCGAGGTCGATCGGGACGCCATCCATCCCTTCGGACGAACCACCGGCGAGCGAGGTCAGGGTGGCCCCCACGTCGACCGTGCGGACCGCCCGGTCGAGGATGCCGCGGTCCTCGACACCGGCACCGCTCAGCAGCAGCGGGGCTCGTGACTGCACCGCGTTGAGCGAGCCGTGCTCGCCGAGGTGGCCGCCCCGCTCGGGCCAGTGGTGCGCCCCCGTGTGCACCACGGCGAGGTCGGGCGCGCGGGGTTCGGAGAACAACGACTCCAGCCGCTCGCGGGCGAACGGGTAGGCGGTGTCGGACAGCGGGTCCTGGTCGGCGACGGGGTCGCGACCGCTGACCACGGTCCCGCCCAGGACCACGTGACCCTGGCTGTCGGCGACGTGGACACCGTCCGAGTCGGGCCAGGCGACCAGGTCCACGATGTGCGCCA
>JBHEMB010000333.1:0-2602 GCA_046262855.1 Mycobacteriales bacterium
CGGCACGAGCGGGAAGATGCCCGGCACGCTTTCGAGACCGACGCCGCCGACGTCTCGGCTCGGCTGCGGCTGACGATGGCGCGCGAGCAGGACCTGGTGGTCACTGCGGCCGCAGAGGTCGCTAGCCACGCGGACGCGCTCGGACCTGCGATGACGTCCTGGGCCGCTGCCGTGCACGTCTTCGACCGCTATCCCGAACTGCAGGGTATTGGTGTGCTCGGGGTCATCCCGGCGGCGGCGCTTCCGGCGTACCAGAAGGGCGCCGGCATCAAGGACATCATCCCGCCGGGCTCACGCAGCCTCTACTGCTTCGCCATCGCCGGTGCGATCCGTCCCGGCACCCCGCCCGTTCCGCCCGGCACCGACTTCTGTGGAGGTCCGGTGGGTCCGGTGATTCTTCAGGCCAGGGACACCGGTGTCGGCACCTTCGATCCCCTTCACCTGGCGGGCCGCGACTGGCTGGCGGTGCAGACGCCGCTCTACCGGCCCGGCGCCAAGCTCGGCACCCTCGAGCAGCGTCGCGCAGCATTCCTGGGCTGGCTGGGCATGAACGTCGATCCCACGGTGGTGCTCGACAGCGCGCGGGGGGACGGCGCCGATCTCACGGTGACCCTGCGGCAGTCGTCGCCCCTCGGCACGGTGTCCTTCAGTGCCGGTCAGCGGCGAGCCGGCGAGCACACGGACACCTCCCTGGGTCACGGCTGGACCGTTCGCACGGTCGGGCCGAAACTGCCGGGCGGCATCCTTTCCGGCGGCATCCCGCTGCTGGTGCTCCTCGGCGGGGTCGCCATCAGCGTCTTGCTCGCGGCCGTCCTGCTGCTGCTCGGCACCGGGCGCGCCCGGGCACTGCGGCTCGTGGGCCAGAAGACCGATCAGCTGCGGTACCAGGCGCTGCACGACGCGTTGACCGGCCTGCCCAACCGCGCGCTGTTCACCGACCGCGTCGAGCAAGCGCTCGCCCGCTCGCAGCGGGACAAGGCACCGCTGGCGGTCCTGTTCCTGGACCTCGACAACTTCAAGGCGATCAACGACACCTACGGACACCAGGCCGGCGACCAGCTGCTGCAAGCCGTCAGCGCGCGGCTCAAAGCCGCGTTGCGCGACACCGACACGGTGGCCCGGCTCGGCGGCGACGAATTCGTCGCCCTGGTCGAGAGCGACTCGCTCGCGCTCGGAGCCGAGTCCGTGGCCGAGCGGATCCAGGCCGTCCTCGCCGAGCCGTTCACTCTGGACCGCGACGGCAACGTCACCGTCCACACGCACGCGAGCATCGGGATCGCGGTCGGTGCCCGCGCCAGTGCCGAGGACCTGCTCCGGGACGCCGACGTCGCGCTCTACGAGGCGAAGGCCGCCGGCAAGGACTGCTTCATCACGTTCCAGCCCGAGATGCAGCTGGCCGTGATGGACCGCCTCGAGCTGGAGATGGACCTGCGGGAGGCGCTCGCCGGAGACCAGCTGTTCCTCGTCTACCAGCCGACCGTCGACCTGCTCACCCAGCAGATCACCGGCGTCGAGGCGCTGTTGCGCTGGCAGCACCCGAGCCGGGGTCTGGTGCCGCCGGACGTCTTCATCCCGATCGCCGAGGAGACCGGGCTGATCATCCCGATCGGCCGCTGGGTGCTCCATCGGGCCTGTCACCAGGCGGCTGCCTGGTCACGCGCCGGCAGGCCGTTGCGGCTGGCCGTAAACGTCAGTGGCCGGCAGCTCGACGGCCAGCACGACTTCATCGCGGAGGTCGCCAGCGCCCTGTCCGACAGCCAGCTGCGCCCGGAGCTCCTCACGGTGGAGATCACCGAGACGATCCTGATGCGCGACGCCGCACATGCGGGCGCCCAGCTGCGCGCTCTGAAGGACCTGGGCGTCCTGGTCGCGATCGACGACTTCGGCACCGGCTACTGCAGCCTCGCCTACCTGCAGGACTTCCCGGTCGATGCGCTCAAGATCGACCGCTCCTTCATCTCCGGCCTGAACAACACCCCCGAGGCCAACGCTCTCGTCCACACGCTCGTCCAGCTCGGCAAGACCCTCGGCCTCGAGACGTACGCCGAGGGCATCGAGGAGCGCGGCCAGCTCGAGCAGCTGCAGGGCGAGGCCTGCGACAGCGGCCAGGGCTTCCTGTTCGCACGGCCGATGTCGCTGGAGGCGCTCGACGATCTGATGGGCGACCAGATCGCCGGCCGCGATCTGATTCCGCGGCAGACCCGCGGCCAGGACCTGCCAAGCAGCTGACCGAGGCGGGCCAGGCGCTCACACTGTTGCGCTTCCTGTTGCGCACACGGCAGCACCAGCTCGACTGCCGCCCGAGGCGCGGGACAGGGTGTCTGGGCTCTTACGACTTTTGCTCGCGTTTGCTGGGGCAGCTGCGTCAACCGTCAGAGTTCGAGGGCAAAAGTCCTAGGACCCAGACCAGGACCTGGACCTGGACCAGACCAGCGGCGAAGGGCGGAGAACCCCGCGCGGGAGCAAGACCGGCGTCGCCGAAATGCAACCAGAGGTTGCGTCAAGTCGCAGTCCCCCCTAGGCTGACGCGCAACCAGAGGTTGCATCGACGCAAGGGGAAGCACGTGGAGTACGGCAGCATCGAGCGGGAGATCCACATCGA
>JBHEMB010000334.1:0-5687 GCA_046262855.1 Mycobacteriales bacterium
ACCAAGGTGATCGACGGTCAGCTGCTCGTCTGGCACGACCACGAGGGCAACCCGCCGCCCGACGACGTCACGATCCCCGCCATCCCCGGGTTTGCGGAGGGGGAGTGGACCGACTGGAAGTGGGACTCCACCCTCGTCCCCAACAGCCACTGCCGGGACATCATCGACAACATGGTCGACATGGCCCACTTCTACTACATCCACAAGGGCCTGCCGACGTACTTCAAGAACGTCTTCGACGGCCACATCTGCACGCAGTACTACAGCGGCACCACCCATGAGGAGGCAGCAAAGGGGCTGCCCATCGCCGTCGGGGTGGCGGAGGACCAGCAGACCGTCAGCGACGCCACGTACTGGGGCCCGTCGTACCTCGTGGACAAGCTCTGGACCAAGTACGGCGACCTGACCTTCGAGACGATCCTGCTGACCACGCACTACCCGATCAGCAACTCGAGCTTCATGCTCAACTACGGCATGGTCATGCGGAAGAACCCCGAGTGGGACGACGCCACCAACGACAAGATCGCCGGCAAGCTGCTGCAGGGCATCGGGGCGGGGTTCTACGAGGACGTCAAGATCTGGCTCAACAAGGCGCCGATCGACAACCCGCTGCTCTGCGAGGAGGACGGCCCGGTCTACCAGCTGCGTCGCTGGTACTCGCAGTTCTACGTCGACGTCGCGGACGTCACGCCTGAGATGACGCAGCGCTTCGAGTTCGAGATCGACACCACCAAGGCCGTGGACTTCTGGCAGAAGGAGCTGGTGGAGAAGGCGGCGCAGCAGGCGTGACAGCTCGCCAGCAGGAGGACGCGCTGCCGATGGTGCCGATCACCTGCGGGACCTGTGGCACCAGCGTGCTGGTGTCGAAGAACAGCGCCGCGCAGACGTCCATCCAGTGGGAGGTCGACTCGACCTGTTGCCCCAAGCGCGCTGAACTCGCGGTGGGCGACACCTGCCCGCACCTGTCCGACTCGATCAGGGACGCCGTGTTCGAAGGGCGTCTGGAGGTCCCCGTCAGTGAGCGCTGAGAAGCTCCGGCTCAAGGTGCTCGAGGTCGTCCAGGAGACGGGCGACGCCCACTCCATCGTCTTCGAGAAGCCCTCGGGAGTATCGTACAAGCCGGGTCAGTTCCTGACGCTGCGGCTGCCTCATGCCGACGGGCCGGTGGCCCGCTGCTACAGCCTGTCCAGCTCGCCCTACACCGACGACCATCTCAAGGTCACCGTGAAGCGGGTCCTCCAAGGACGCGGCTCCAACTGGGTCTGCGACGAGGTGCTGGCCGGTCACGAGATCGACGTGCTGGCGCCCTCCGGCACCTTCACTCCCAAGTCGTTGGACACCGACCTGCTGCTGCTCGCCGGCGGCTCGGGCATCACGCCGGTGATGAGCATCATCAAGAGCTCGCTGGCCAAGGGCACCGGCCGGATGCTGCTCGTCTACGCGAACCGCGACGAGCAGTCGGTCATCTTCCACAAGGAGCTCCGCGAGATGGTGGCGGAGCACCCGTACCGGCTCGTGGTGCTGCACTGGCTGGAGACGGTGCAGGGACTGCCTTCGAAGAAGCCGCTGCAGGAGATCGTCCGCCCCTGGGGTCACGCGGAGGCCTTCATCTGCGGACCGGCGCCCTTCATGGACTGCGCTGCCGACGCGCTCAAGGAGCTCGGGGTCAGTCGCGAGCGGATTCACGTGGAGCGCTTCAACAGCTTGGCGAGCGACCCGTGGACCGAGGTCGAGGCGGCAGCTCCCGAGCCGGGTGGCAAGACGGTGGACCTGGTCGTCGAGCTGGACGGCGAGACGCACGAGCTGGACTGGCCCGCCGATCAGAAGCTGCTGGACTTCCTGCTCGACAAGGGCCTCGACGCTCCCTACTCCTGCCGCGAAGGCGCCTGCTCGGCCTGTGGCGTGAAGCTCGTCGAGGGCGAGGTCGCGATGGACAACAACAGCGTCCTCGAGGAGGAGGACCTCGACGAGGGCTGGCGGCTCGCCTGCCAGGCGCGTCCCACGACGGATGTGGTGAAGGTCAGCTACGAGTGAGGCGTACGGCGGTCACGCCGGCCTTGGTCGGCAGCAGCAGGAAGCCGTCGCTGTAGGCAGGCTTGGCGAAGCGGGTGGCCGCACCGACGTCGAGCTGCGCCCGCTGCTTCCCGGTCCGGGCGTCGAGTCCCGTTGCCCTGCCCTCCTGGTCGACGACCCAGACGGTGGTCCCGACGACCAGTGGCGAACCGACGACGTCAGCGGTCCAGCCTCGCTGCAACCGGTCGCCTGAGGCGGTCACCTGCGTCACGCCCTGCTCGCACGGCAGCAGCACGGCGTGGGGTGTGGCGGCGCCGCCGCCGTAGGCATGGCAGTCGTCCAGCACGGACAGCTGGCCTCCGACACCGCCGAGGTGATCGACGTCGAGCAGGAACACGTTGCCTCCCTTGCCGGCCGTGACCACCCGTCGGTTGCCGGGCAGCAGCACCGGCCCCATCGACCCGAGATCGGCATCGGCGGAGTTCTCCTGCGCCCAGTCAGTCGGCGCGAAGGCGTCCTTCAGCGAGAGGGCGGGTGACAGGCGGAGGACCGAGTCGGTCTTGTCCCAGGCGCCGCCAGTCGCTGCCCCGTTGCCGGTCGTCACGAGCAGATCGCCGCCGGGCAGCAACGCCGGTCCGGAGGCCCCCCAGATGCCACCTTCGCGTTGGGTGGGCACGGCGTAGGAGCGCAGCGGCCCGTTGCCCGCTGTCGCGGCACCGATGACGCGGCCCCGGTACTGCCCGCAGTCCCCGTAGTTGCCGCCGTAGGCGATGTAGACGACCGACCCGGCGAGCAAGAGCGCGGCGCGCTGCTGGTGAGTTGCCGGGTCCATGCCTGGCACGTCCACGACTCGGCGCAGTGCCACGGCCCCGTCGCCAGGTCGGAGGCCGTAGAGGACGTGCCGGACCCTGCGCTCCATGGCGACCGCGAAGACCAGCTTCGTCGCCGGGTCGTAGACGGGCGTGCCGGTGAACGAGACAGGGTCGATGTTGCCGCACGGCAGCGCGCTGAGGGGCAGCGGCTCGGCCACGTGCTTGCGCCACATCACCCGGCCGGTGCGGAGGTCGAGGGAGTAGAGCGAGCCACCCTCCGTCGCGGCGATCACGCGGCCCCCGATGACCAGGGGACTGCCGTAGACGCGGCCGTCCAGAGCGGCCCGCCAGGTGACGGCGGCACCGGCCGGGTCTGGGCCGTCCCCGACGTAGCTCGATCGCTGCGCGTCACCGCCGTACGTGGTCCAGTCGCTGGCCGTCACGGCAGGCGCGGACGTCGTCGTGACGGGCGTCGGTGTAGGACGGGCCGTGGGCTCGCTCGTTGAGGTCCCCGAGCTGCAGGCGGCGACAAGGCGCAGGACGACGAGGCGACGGCGCATGACCAGTCTCTACCCCACTCGGATGATCAGCTCTCCGTGCAGGATGCTCAACCAGGCGTTGTCCCGCCCGACGAACGTCCGCCAGCCGGCGGCGGCGAGGTCGAGGTCCTCCTGGGTCGCCAGACCCGTGGTGAGCAGCTGCGTCGCGAGCGCCGACTGCTGGATCCGGTCGGCCCACATACCGCCCCACCAGGCGCGGTCCTCCGGAGTCGCGAAGCACCAGGTGCTGGAGCTCGGCGTGACGTCCGTGAGCCCTGCCTCGAGCGCCCACGACAGCAGTCTTCGGCCGGCCTGCGGCTCACCACCGTTCGCCAGCGCGGCCGCCTGGTACAGCTCCATCCACCGGTCGAGCCCGCGGCAGGAGGGGAACCAGGTGAAGCCGAGGTAGTCGCTGTCCCGCACCGCCACGATGCCGCCCGGCCGGCAGACCCGTGCCATCTCGCACAGCGCCTGCACCGGGTCGGCGACGTGCTGCAGGACCTGGTGCGCGTGGACGACGTCGAAGCTGTCGTCCGGGAGGTCGAGCGCGTGCACGTCGCCGAGGATGCACGCGACTCCGGCGCTGCGCGCCAACGCGACGGCCTCGTCGGTTGCTTCCACGCCCAGCACAGTGGCGACCCGGGTCCCGAGGTCCTTCGTGATCGTGGCCGGGCCGCAGCCGATGTCCAGCAGGCGCTCATCGCCCCGGAGGTGGGGGAGCAGGTAACCGCAGGAGTTCTGCGCAGTGCGCCACCGGTGCGAGCGCAGGACGGTCTCGTGGTGCCCGTGGGTGTAGGTCGACATGCGACGGACGCTAGCGCGCTGTCTCACAATACGAAACCAACTTCTCATATTATGAGACACTGCAAAATGGGGGACACGCCGAGCGGGAGGCAGTGCAGTGATCAGGGTCTACCTGGAGGTGGACAAGACCTGGGCGTTCGCCTGTGCCGTCGACTACCCGGGCTGGCAGCGGCGGGGTCGCGGCGAGCTGGGCGCGTTGGAGGAGCTGGAGTCCTACCGCCGCCGCTACGCCACGGCGACCGGCACCACGCCGAAGGGCGAGCTGCAGGTCATCGGCACCGTCCCCGGGACCGTGACCACCGGTTTCGGAGCACCGGACGTCGTCGGTCCGTGGGACGCAGAAGCCCTGAGCAGCAAGGAGATCAAGCTGGTCAGCGCCTGCTGGGAGACGTTCGACCGCATCGCAGGGCGGGTCAGTGCCGAGTTGCAGAAGGGCCCGCGAGGTGGCGGCCGGGACCGCGACGAGATCGTCGCTCACGTGCAGGAGGCAGAGCGCAGCTACGGCCGCAAGATCGGCGCACGCGTCCCACCTCGCACATCGTGGCCGGAGCAGCGAGCGGCGATCCTGCAGCGGCTGGCCGACCCGACGGACGACCGCTGGCCCGTGAAGTACGCGGCCCGCCGGATCGGCTGGCACGTCCTCGACCACGCCTGGGAGATGGCGGACAAGGACCTCACGCAGCGCTAGCTGGGTCCCAGACCGACGAGCTGGGCACTGTCCTCCCAGAGCCGCTTCGCCATGCCGGGGTCCTTGGCGTAGTCCTTCGTCGGATGGACCTGGCGGTCGACGAAGTACTCCCCCGTGACGTCGACCGGCTCCGAGGCGAGGTAGAGCGTCGTGTCGGCGCCGTCCGAGGGGCTCTTGATGAACGGTCTCGCCAGTTTCAGGAACCACGCTGCCACCCTGTTGTCCCGGGCCAGGCCGGTGCTGACGAACCCGGGGTGCAGGCAGTTGGCGGTGACGCCGGTCCCTTCGAGGCGTCGGGCGAGCTCGACGGTGAACAGGATGTTCGCGAGCTTGCTGCGGCCGTAGACCTTGAGCGGCTTGAAGCCGTGCGTGCTCATGTAGTCATCAGGCTCCATCGCGCGGAACGTGTGCGCGTCGGAGGCGACGTTGATGATCCGCGCCGGCACGGATTCGACGAGCCGATCGAGCAGCAGCCTGGTCAGCAGGTACGGAGCGAGATGGTTGACCGCGAAGACCTTCTCGTAGCCGTCGACGGTCTCCTCGCGCCGCTGCAGCACGAGCGCCGCGTTGTTGACGAGCACATCGATCCGAGCCAGCTCTCGCGACCGACTCGAGCCGACCACCGTCGCGCCCGACCAGAGCGAGGCCCGCGCCGAGCCGCGCCAGACCGATCGCGGTCGCCGTACCGATGCCAGAGCTCGCTCCGGTCACGATGCAGGTCTTCCCTGCCAACTGGGTCATGACGGGATGTAACCACTTGCCGCGCCTGGCAGGCTGGGCCGGTGCCCGCCTGGAAGACCTGGACCGCTCTCGGCCTGGTCTACGTGGTGT